>JBOGGB010000041.1:0-3655 GCA_050743605.1 Acidimicrobiales bacterium | reverse complement strand
TGCTCGGACGCTGTACCACTTCCTCGCGCAGCAGCGCCTGGCCGACACCTTCACCCCGCACTTCGCACCGCACGACATCGTTCCTGCGCTCGTCGCCGGCCTCGCCTACTTCTCGTTGAACATCGTCCTCGTGGCATGTGTGTTCGCCCTCGACCAGGGCGCACCCATGCTCGGCCTGTTGCGAGAGTTCCTGAAGAGCGAGTCCCCGATGGGCCTGACGCTGCTCGCCGTCGGGCCTATCGTCCTGCTCGCGCTCCAATTCTCCCCGTGGACCGCCCCACTGTGCCTGGTCCCGATCGTGGCCGTCCGTGCCGGGGCGCTCAGCGCCTCCAAGCGGGAGCTCCAGGCGTTGCACGACCAGCTGACCGGCCTGCCGAACCGCACGCTGCTCCTGCAGCGCCTGAGGCGCACGCTCGCCTCGGTCACCGACGACGCCATGGCGGCCTTGGTCTTCATCGACCTCGACCGGTTCAAGGAGGTCAACGAGGCCATGGGCCACCAGGTCGGTGACCAGCTCTTGCGCCAGGTCGCGGCGAAGCTCGTGGAGGTCGTCCGACCCGGAGACACGATCGCGCGCCTTGGGGGTGACGAGTTCGCCGTCCTGTGCGACAAGGTTCCCGATGGCCGCGTCGCATTCGAGATCGGGAGCCGGATCGTCTCCGCGCTGACAGGGCTGATCGAGCTCGAGGGCGTGAACCTTCGCGTCGAGGCGAGCGCCGGAGTCGCCCTCAGCCCGCTGCACGCACGCGATGCCGACGTACTGCTGCGCCGTGCAGACATCGCCCTCTACCGAGCGAAGGGGCTGAGACGCGGCAGCGTCATGCTGTACGACGAGCGCTTCGACGAGTCCTCCGTCGAGAAGCTGACCTTGATGGCACAGCTTCTCGACGGTCTCGCAGACGAGCTCGTCGTCCACTACCAGCCGAAGTGCCGCCTCTCCGACGGGGCCATCGTCGGCGTCGAGGCGCTGGTCAGGTGGCAGCACCCGACGCTCGGCCTTCTCCCGCCGGCCAGGTTCCTCGATTCCGCCGAGCGGTCGGGGCTCATCCTCCCCCTGACCATCGAGGTGTTCCGCCAGGCCGTGCGCCAGTGGCAACTGTGGCAGGAGCGCGACCTGGACCTCTCGATCGCGGTCAACGTCTCTGCGGAGAGCATCTGCGACCCCGCGCTGCCGACCGAGCTCGCACGGGTCTTCGAGGGCCTCTCGGCGCCCAGGGGGAGCTTCCTGGTCGAGGTCACCGAGACCTCCACGGTGACGGACTTCGAGACCGCCACGAGCGTCCTCGGTCAGCTGCGGGAGATCGGGCTCGACATCTCGATCGACGACTTCGGCACCGGGCACTCCTCCCTCGTCCACATCCGGGACCTCGGCCCCTCCGAGGTGAAGATCGACCGCTCCTTCGTGGCCTCTTCGACGGAGAGCCCCCGGGACCGCGCCCTCATCCGCGCCGCGGTCGAGCTGGGGCACGGTCTCGGCATGGTGGTGGTGGCAGAGGGAGTCGAGACCCCCGAGCAGCTCGAGCTCGTCGCCGGCATCGGCTGCGATCTCGCGCAGGGGTACTTCATCCTTCCCCCCGTCACGGCCGAGGCACTGGTCTCCTGGGTCGGCCGCCCGCACGTCTGGTCCCGTTACATCCCCCCGGCCGTCCATACCTCCCCGGTGTCCGCGCAGTCTTGAGCCGGCGAGGGCGGTCAGGGGAACGGCGGCTCCGGCGGTCCCCCGCCGAGCACCTCGTCGCCGCGGCGCCTGACGGCCTCGTCGCGGTTCGACGAGGTGAGCAGATAGAAGCGGCCGCTGCGGATCCCGTCGACCACGATGCCGGCGACCCCGGAAGGCTCCATTCCTGCGGCCGCCAGGCGGTCGAAGCGCTCCCTGGACGCCGCGGCACGCTCCGTCGCCCCGGCGCTTGCGGCAGGCTGCAGGTGGGCGGGCCGGTTGCGGTCGGAGGTCCCGAAGCTGGTCCGGACCGACCCTGGGCACAGCACAGAGACCCCGACGTTCGCCCCAGCAGACCGCAGATCGAAGTACAGCGTCTCGGAGAGCGCGGTGATCGCGTGCTTCGTGATCCCGTAGACGCCCAGGGAACCTGCGAACACCCCGAAGACCGACGACGTGTTCACCACGTGGGCGCGCGGCTGGTCGAGCAGCACGGGCATGAAGGCGCGCACGCCGTGCACGACGCCCCACAGGTTGACCCCTAGCACCCACTCCCAGTCGCCTTCGGGGATGGTCCAGAGCGGGTCGTGCGGTCCGCCCACCCCCGCGTTGTTACAGAGGAGATGCACCGCGCCGTAGGCACGGAGCGCCTCGTCGCGCAGCGCGTCGACCTCCCCGAGCCGCGAGACGTCGGTCGGCACCGCGAGCACCTCGGCGCCGGTCGTACGGAGCGCGGCCGCCGCCCTTTCCAGCGCAGGGCGTTCGACGTCGGCCATCACGACCGCCATGCCCTCTGAGGCGAGCCGTTCGCTCAGCCCGAGCCCGATCCCGCTCGCAGCGCCCGTGACGACGGCCACGTGCCCCGCCGCGACCACCTCCGGCGGGCTGTCCTCCGGGGAAGATGCGTCGGTCATCGCCTACCTCTGGTCACGGGAAGGGCCGACATCATGAGACGGGGCAGGCCGGGGGCGCCGGTCTCCCGGCGCCCCCGAGCCCTACCCATGAGCAGACACCCGCCACCGGCAGGCATGCAGCTCGACTTCGTGTTCCTAGTCCTGCGCTCCGATCAGGAGTTGTTGTACGCGTACTCCCACAGGATCGACGGCACCACGTCCGCGGCTGGCAGCGGGGTCGAGAGACCCGGACCGCCGGCACCGTGGTCCACCGTGTCGTAGCCGTTGATCGGGAAGAGGAACGGTCCCCAGGCTTCCTTGGCGATGAGGGCGGCCGCGGCCTCGTAGTACTTTTCCCTCGTCGCACTGATCGACGTCCCTGCGGCTTTCTCCAGCAGCGTGTCGAGCGCTGTCGAGTGCACGCCGGAGAACGGCGAGTGGGATGTGAAGCGGAAGGCCACGCCGACACCGGTCGCCGGTGTGTAGGCACCTGCCGTCTGCAACGCGATCTCCCACTTCTTCGAGTTGAAGGCGGCGACGAGGGCCGTGAGTGTGTACTCCTTCAGCGACACCTTCATGCCTGCGTCCTGGTACATCGTCTGCAGGGCCTCGTCCATCTCCTCGGCCTGGGTGTTCGCGACCGTGAAGAGTGTGAACGACAGGCCGCCCAGCTTCTTCACGATGGCCTTGGCCTTGCCCAGTGTGTAGCCGATGTACCCCGGCACCTTCTGCTCGTAGAACAGGCCGGCCGGTGCCTCGAAGGACTCGCCGACCGGGGTCTGCCCGCCGAACAGCTTGTCGTCCAAGAGCTTGGATGTCGTGGCGTAGTAGATCGCCTTCCGGGCTGTCATGTTTGTGAAGGGCTTGATCGAGGTGTTCAGCTGGATGTCGTAGGGGGAGGTCGACGGCTCGCTCGTGAGCGTGAAGTGCTTGCCGAACTCCTTGGCCAAGGTGGGCGAGGAGACGTCCTCGTACGCATGCCCGGTCCCTGCCAGCATCGCCTCGTAGGCCGACTCTGTGTTGGCCACCGACTTGAAGGTCAGCTTGTTCAGGTACGGGAGGCCCCTCTGCCAGTAGTGGGGGTTCTTCTTCAGCACGAGCACCG
>JBOGGB010000040.1:0-1600 GCA_050743605.1 Acidimicrobiales bacterium | reverse complement strand
GCCGGAGCCCACGCCCAGAGGCACTCATCCGACGGGCGCGACGTACAGCTCGTCGGGCTGGGGCGGAGCCCCGCTAGGTCTGTGGGCTTGACCTACAACTCGGGGAATGCCTTTCCGACCGCGTCGGCGAGGTCGTCGTCCGAGTCACGAGTTTGGAGGGTTCGAGTAGCCGCTTCGCCTTGTAGATGTCCACCCCTCGGCGAAGGAGGCTGGTCGCACAGGTGTGCCTCCAGCGATGAGGAAAATGGCGTTCGTGAATGCCCGCGCCTTCTCCAGCTTGACGCACGAGGTCCTCGATGGCACAGCCATCCGATGGCGACGAGAACGTCGTTCAGGCGTGACGACCCTGGGACTCGACACGAAGGAACCCCATCGCTCTGGAGGTGCCCCACCACTTCCTACTTCAGTCGAGGTCTGGGTGAATGAGAAGAATGCGAGGATCGACTGCTGCCAGCGGCTGGAAGTCCGTCAGGTTGGCGGTGACGATCATGAGCGGCGGATCGTATGAAAGTGCCGACGCTGCGATCCAGGTGTCGTTCTGGCGCCGCTCGAAGTCGTTCGCCGTGAGTTCACGCCGGGTGAGGGCACGAAGCCGCGCCCATTCCGACGCGACACGCATCATGTCCTCGTCGAGAATCTGTAAGTGTTCGAGAGCCGCAGCCATCGCCGTGCGATTCTGCAGCGTCACCCCCGGCATGCAGGTGAACGTGGTCAGCTCTCCGAGCACGGCGAAGTTGATGAACCGGGAACGCCGCCCCATGAGGGTTGTGAACTCCCGCCAGCGCCCTTCACGGAGGATGACCTGGGAGGCGACGTTGGTGTCGACGAGAAGCGGCCTGACCGGGACGTCTGCGGGCTTCACCTGTACAAGAGGTCGTACAGTAACTCCCGCTCTTCGTCGGTCAACGGAGTCTCGCTGTGGGGCAGTGTCCCCATCGGCGGCATCTCCGGGTAGCGCGCCAGAAGCTCGTCCGAGCTGCGCTTGGGCGGCAGCGGGCGGGAGCCGATCATCTCGGGCTCGTGTTCGTCGGGGGTGCGCGGCATAGCGCCTCCATCGTACAGCGAGGAGTAAGCGTGGCTCACTCTTGGCGTGACCGAGCGCTACGGGTACCCCTCGGCGGGTAGCCATTAGCGCTTTGGCAGAGCTCGCCCACTCGCCCGAGCGGCTGGATGGCACTCCGGGCGCCGACGGATGAGGGATACTTAGGAGTCAGGCACGCAGACGGACAGGGGGGCGAGAGCGGTGCTGCGATCAGGCGTCGCCGTGGACCTTGGGACCGTCAACACGCTCGTCCACGTCCATCGCCACGGCGTGGTGCTGGACGAGCCGTCGGCGATCGCGCGCCGTCGGCCCTCCGGCGAGCCGGCCTTCGTCGGCCGGCGCGCCGACGACCTCGACGGGAAGGAGCCTCCGAACCTCGACGTCGTGCGCCCGCTGCGCGACGGGGTGATCTCGGACCTTGACGCGGCGAGCGGGATGCTGCGCGGGTTCCTGCACCAGGCGCGCTTCCATAGCAGCCTGCTCCGGTCCAGAGCCGTCATCTGCGTCCCGAGCGGCGCGAGCGTGATCGAGCGCAGGGCGCTCGTGGCCGCCGCCTCG
>JBOGGB010000039.1:0-2225 GCA_050743605.1 Acidimicrobiales bacterium | reverse complement strand
CGCTGCGCTGCCGATTGCGCCACCCCGGAAGGGTCGGCCGGCGAGCCTACCAAAGGGGGCGGGCTTTCAGGCCTCCTCGCTCAGGCCCTCGCTCAGGCCTCCTCGAGATAGTCGCGCAGGAGGAAGGCCGCATCCGGGCGCCGCAGCTTGGCGAGGGTCTTCGACTCGATCTGACGGACGCGCTCGCGGGTCACGCCGAACTCCTTCCCCACCTCTTCGAGCGTGCGAATCTTGCCGTCCTCGAGGCCGAACCGGAGCCGAACGATGTCCTGCTCCCGCTCGGTGAGGAAGCCCAGCGCCGCCTTCACTGCGCGGTCGAGCATCGCCCTCGTGGCAGCGTCGTCAGGCACCACCGCACTGCGGTCCTCGATGAGATCCGAGAGGCTGAAGTCCTCTTCGTCCCCCACCGGCTGCTCGAGCGAGATGGTGTCGAGGCTCATGCGCTGGATCTCCCTCACGCGCTCGATCGGGAACTCCACGCGCTGCGCCACCTCCTCGGGCGTGGGCTCGCGCCCGAGCTCTTGGAGAAGCTGCCTCTGCGCCCACACGACCTTGTTGATCGTCTCGACCATGTGGACGGGGATCCGGATCGTGCGCGCCTGGTCGGCGATGGCCCGGGTGATCGCCTGGCGGATCCACCACGTCGCATAGGTGGAGAACTTGAATCCCTTCTCGTAGTCGAACTTGTCGACCGCCCGCATGAGGCCGAGGTTCCCTTCCTGGATCAGGTCGAGAAAGGCGAGACCCCGGTTCCGATAGCGCTTCGCGATGGACACCACGAGACGGAGATTGGCCTCGATGAGGACCTCCTTCGCCAGCTCGCCACGGCGAACCACTCGTCGCTCACGGAAAAGCAGGTCTGGGGAGAGTAGGAGCGCCGGCTCCGCGCCTCCGACCCCGTCCTCGCGCACCTCGCCTGACTCGTGGCCGGCCCCGACCCCGGAGCTCCCGTCGGAACCCTCGTCGTCGCGCCTGTCGGATGGCTCGTCAACGACCTCGATCTCGAGCTCGCCGGCGCCGATCCCGGAAACCCCGTCACCGACCCCCGCCTGGGCGACCGCGTCGGCATGGCGTGCGAGACGAGCCGCTGCGAAGTTGCCCGTCTGGATCCGCCGTGCCATCTCGACCTCGAGCTCCGCGCTCAGCAGCGGGACCTTCCCGATCTCCTTCAAGTAGGTGTGGATCGGGTCCTCTGCGCTGCCGCTGAGGTATTCGGAGGATGCTCCCGAGTTGTCCGACGACGACTTCGCCTTGCGCACCGAGCGCGCGGGGGGCGTGGGCTTCCTCAGAGCTTCGACGCTGCGAACGGTCTCTTCCTCCTGCGGGGATTCTCCGTCCGTGCTCATCCAGGCTCCGTCGTCTTCCGAGATGCGTCCCGCGCAGGAGGTTCCTGTCCGCCTGCCAACCACGCTACCAACCGATCCGCGGCTTCGCGGCTATGCCCAGGATCGTCCAGCTCCGCCATCCACCGCCGGACCGTCGCCGTCTCGGCGGCGACGTCGACGATGTCCGCCTGCCCCGCCCGCGTGGCTGCCTGGAGGCCTGCGAGCGCACGCTTGACGCCCTCGCGGGCGAGCTGCGCCACGATCGAGTCCGCAGGGTCGACATGCGGATCGTCGGGCTCGGGAGGCTCTTCGACGCACAGTCGTCGCAGCAGGGAGCCGACCTCTTCGTCCGCGCCGTCGACGGCCGCCCGCACGCTGTCGGCGGCCACGAGCACCGCGAACGCGCGCCGCTGCAGGTCGTCTTCGAACAGGACCTCTTCGAGCCGGTCGGCGACGAGGTCCGGCCTGTGCACCGCCAGGCGCAACGCCTCGAGGCCAGGGCGGTTGACCGGACGCCGGTGCCGGTCGCCCACGCCCGCCGCCAGAGCGGCGCGGTGAGGAGGCTCGCCCCGATCTCTACCCGTCGCGGCCGGTGCAGGCAGTCGCGGCGATGCCGCCTGGGCCCGCAGGAGCTCGGGGTCGAGCCGGGTCGCGTCCGCCACCCGCATGAGGTACTGATCGCGCACGAGCGCGTCAGGATGCTCCGCGATCGTCACGAGCGCCGCCTCGGCCGCCTTCGCGCGGACCTCGGGCGTCGCCAGATCGTGGCCCGAGAGCGCCCGCTCGACGCGGAACTGCAGGAACGGCACCGCGGCTGCCACCGCATCCCGGAGGGCCTGCGGATCCGACCTCGCGAGGTCCGCAGGGTCGGCACCCCTGGGCAGCGCCGCCACCCTGACG
>JBOGGB010000038.1:0-1692 GCA_050743605.1 Acidimicrobiales bacterium | reverse complement strand
AGCCCGGTCGGGCCGTGCTCCTCGTGGGCGTGGGGGAGCTCCCCCAGGGCCACCCGCGGGACGATCACGTCGGTCACGGCATGCGCCCCAGCGCGCCGCGCCCCGCGCGCCCGGCGCGTCCGGCGCGTCCGGCGCGTGCACCAGACGTCCAGTGCAACCGCATGGGACTAATTTAGACAGGAACAACTAGAAAAAGAAAGCTGGCTTCCGTTCCTTCGAGCCAGTCACCGCCCGGCCTCCGCGTCGACCGCCCTGCGGTGGTCGTGGCGCGGCGCTCAGCGCGAGATCGTCAAGCCGGCGAGCACCACGATCGCGAGCGTGGTCGCGGCCATCAGGGCTCGCAGGGCCGTCGCGACCCGACGTGCGCGATAGACCGCGTGGGCGAAGCCCGCGTCCTGCGGGGCGGCCATCGACCGGCGCCGCAGACCACCCATCGCCCTTGCCTGTGCCATCCCGGCCGCCGTGGCCCCCAGGAGGACGCCGGCCAACGCGACCGCGGCATCCTCCGTCTGGGACCAGCCCGAGGGAGGCCAGGCCATGGTGAGCCCCACCCCGATGGCTACGAGCAGCGAACCGGTGCCGACGACCGCGTAGCGGCGGCCGACGGCGCGGAAGAAGGCCACCTGGGCTGGGCCCTCGAGCACCTTGCGGGCGGCCTGGCTCACGACCGCGAGGCACACGAGGCTCCCCACCCATACGGAGGCGGACAGGATCTCCAGCACCACGAGGGGCGCACTCGTCATCGAAGTCACCTCTCGGTTTCGCTCGGGGACGTGCAGTGGTTACTCTATTATGAGCTAGAGATACAGTACGAGAGCCGGGACGCGTCAGCCATGCGACGCGTACGCGAAGGCCAAGGAGGAGCGCCGACGATGACCACCACCGACACCGGAGCCTTCGAGGTCATGCTGGCACACCACGCCGCGCTTGCCGAGGGCGTGGCCCACCGGGCGGCCGTAGTCGTGTCCTCGGTCGAGGGCGGCGCCGGTCACGATACGGCGGTCGCCGAGCTGCTCTTCTACGTGGCGACGGAGGTACTGCCCCACGCGCTTGCCGAGGAGCGCACGGTGTACCGAGCGGCCATGGAGAGAGACGGCCTCTCCGAGCTCGTGGCCGGGATGGTCGACGAGCACCGGCGACTTGCCTCTTCCCTCGAGCAGCTGGCCCGCGCGTCGGCCGGACCCGAGGCGGCAGCCGGGGCCCGTGCGCTCGGCGCGCTGTTCGCCGCCCACGTGATCAAGGAGAACGAGCTCGTCCTGCCTCCGCTCCGCGACGACCCGGAGCTGGACCTGGCCGCGCTGCTCGCCGAGATGCACCGGCTCACCGAGGCCGACCCGGCCGGGGCTGCCACCGCCGACACCGCCGACACCGCCGTCCGCGGCGGTGAGCCTGACACCGAGGGCGTGCTCGTCAGGCTCCTGCTGGCCGCCGCGTCCGGGCTGGCCGCGGCCGGGGAGGGTGACCAGGCGTGCCGTCTGGCGGGCGAGACCTGGGCGTCGGTCAGGGTCGCACGGCCGGACCTCGCGGTGAGGGTCACCGCCGCCCTGCACCGTCTGGTGCGCGCGCTGACTGCCGAGCCGGTCACGCTCTCGCGTCCTTCGCCGGCAAGCGGCGGCGACCACGCCGACGCGACCCTCGACGTGCGGGCCCTCGCGCCCGCGCAGCGGCACGAGAAGATCTTCGCCACGTACG
>JBOGGB010000037.1:0-1927 GCA_050743605.1 Acidimicrobiales bacterium | reverse complement strand
GGAGCGCGGCGGCGACCACCACGACGCCGCACACCGCCGCCAGTTCCCATCCTGCATGGGCGGAGACGGCAAAGGTCGCACGGGCGACCTCGGATGCCCGGCCCGCGAGCCCCCACGCCCCGTGGTGACCGGACGACGACCGGCTGACGACGGCCGGCCCCGCCGCCACGAGCACCCGACGGGCCGCGGGCGCGATCCCAGCTCGGTCGAGTGCCCCTCCGATCCCTCCCAGGTACCGGCTGGTCGTGAGCGCACCCATCAGCGCCACCCCGAGCACGCTGCCGATCTGGCGCCCCGCCGACGAAACGCCCCCGGCGGTTCCCGCCTGCTCGCGGGGCATCCCCGATACGGCCGCGTTGGTGATCGGCGGGTTGGCAAGGCCGAAGCCGGCGCCCAGCACAAGGTACGCGGTCGCGAGCACCCAGTAGGGGGTAGTGACGGTCGTGGTCATGAGGACCAGTGCCGCGACCGTGATCAGTCCCCCGGACACCGCCAGGGGCCCCCTACTCCCCCAGCGGGCGACAAACCTCCCCGACAACGGCGCGGCCAGCGCGACGATGCACATCGCCGGGAGGGTCATGACTCCGGCCACCAGGGCGGAGTCTCCCCTCGCGTACTGCAGGTAGAGGGTGTTGAGGAATAGGAAGCCCGCGAAGACGAAGAAGCAGCCCACGGCGATCACGACTGCGCCGGAGAAGGGTGGGCTCCGAAAGAAGCGCAGGTCGAGGAGGGGCGCCCGGGCCCGGCGCTCGATGACGCAGAACGCGCAGAGCAGCGCCGCGCTCAGCGCGAAAAGGGTCAGGATCCGCGTCGAGCCCCACCCGCTCGAGGGGGCTTCGATGATGGCGTAGGTGAGGCAGGCGAGGAAAGCGGCCATGACGACCTGGCCCGGCGCGTCGATCGGTCGCCAGCGCTCGGCCCTGGACTCGGGCACGAACCTCCGGGAGAGCACGAGCGCCAACGCGCCGACCGGGGCGGTCACCCAGAACACCGATCGCCAGCCGATCCCCACCACGAGAAGGCCTCCGAGCACCGGTCCGCAGGCGGCGCTCACTCCGAAGACCCCGGACCACACCCCGAGCGCCATCGCCCGCTCACGGGAGTCGGTGAACGTGTTGGTGATGATCGAGAGCGAGTTGGGCGCGAGCATCGAGCCGCCAACCGCCTGGACCATCCGGAACGCGATCAAAACCTGGACGTTCGGCGACAGGCTGCACAGGAGGGAGCCCGCGGTGAAAATGAGGAGACCGGTCCCGAACATCTTGCGCCGGCCGATCCGGTCGCCCGTCGACCCGGACACGAGGAGCAGGCTGGCGAGCACGAGAAGGTACGCGTCGACCACCCATTCCAGCCCGTCGATGCGGGCGTGGAGCCCTTGCTGGATCGCCGGCAGCGCCACGTTGACGATGGTCCCGTCGAGGCTCGTGAGGAAGAGGCTCAGGCTGCAGATCGCAAGCACGGCCAGCTTCGGGCCGCGGAGCGACGCCGGAGGGCCATCTGGCAACCCAGCGGGCTCCCTCCCACCTGCGGCGACCTCGGGGTTGCTCACGCCGGCAACCCTGTGCGAACCGCACAGCGAACAGCGCGGAAGCTAGGCACCTTTGGAAGCCCTCGTCGAGCGCTACAGGTCGACGGCAAGTCCGCGATAGGCCAGCTTCGCGACGTGGTGACGCCAGATGAGGTCGTCGTTGAACGAGGCGCCCAGGTCGGGGAGCTCAGCGCGATCTGCGGCAGGCACCTCCTCGGCGTCACGTCCAGCGCTGGCGAGCGAGACGGTCATCGTAGCGAGGACGTTGACGCTCAACGCAGTGGCGACGGCCCCCTGAAGCGTTGGCGCCGCCGTGGTGAGCCCATGACCTCGCAGTACGACGACTTGGCCTCCCCCCATCACCTTCACCATCTCCTCACCGCGGCGCCGGGTCCTCAC
>JBOGGB010000036.1:0-6525 GCA_050743605.1 Acidimicrobiales bacterium | reverse complement strand
TCCCAGAGCTCGGGGCGTTCTTCCGCGGTGTAGACGTCGACCGAAGAGTTCGGCGGCAGAGCGATGACTTCCATGGCCGGCATCTTGTCAGCTCGGTGGAGACCGGCCCGGTGTCCTCGAAGAACGGTTTCCCTCGCGTCTACGCACGGCACAACGCCGGCTGGATGACGCTTACCAGATCGCCTCCTTGCGGGGACGAAGCGGATGGGATACACCCGTGCGTGACCTCTGCCGATCATCCGACCCCAGCAACCATCACTACAAAAGAGAGTCCTCGCTCATTCGACGACACCGTCAACGAGTTACTCGATCTCATCGCCGCACGAGGAATGAAGGTCTTCGTCGTCATCGACCAAGCGGCCGAAGCGCGAGCCGTCGGCCTGCAGCTCCGTCCGACCACCCTCATCGTCTTCGGCAGCCCTGTCGCGGGCACCGCCGTCATGGCCGCTGCGCCGCTCAGCGCTCTCGACCTACCACTCAAGGTCCTCATCTGGGCCGACGGCGACCAAACCAAAGTGTCCTACCTCGGCCCCGGCGCCCTGGCCGACCGCTACCATCTCGACTCCGACCTGGCCCACAACCTCGCCGGTATCGACCCCCTGACCGACGCCCTCGTCGCCCCATAGATCCGGCGAACCACACGCCACACGACCCGCCAGACAGAAGGAGTCCAGCATGGCCACCAGTGCAGAGATCGTCCAGAAGGCTTTCGACGACTGGACGAATGGGACTGAATTTAGGTCCGTCGCCAGCATCTTCGCCCCGGAGATGACCTGGGAGATCGTTGGCCACTCGGCTGCCTCGGCAAGCTACGAGACAGCCCAGGAGTTCCAGGACAAAGTCCTCACGCCGTTCGCCCGGCGATTCGATCCCGAGAAACCCTTCCGACCGGTGCGCATCCGAGGCTTCTACGCCGACGGAGACACCATCATCGCGATCTGGGACGGCGAAGGCACCACGGTGATCGGCACCACCTACCGAAACACCTACGCCTGGATCATGACCCTCCGGGACGGGCTGATCGTGAACGGCACCGCGTTCTACGACAGCATCTCCTTCAACGAGCTCTGGAAGATCGACCCCAAGGAGGCATGAACGCCTGCCGGTAACCACCGAACCACTCCGTCTCCGCGCGGCTCGAATACCCGGGCCGGCCTGCCCCAGAATGCTCAAGCCGCACGGCTTCACGAGCATCCGATAACGCCGGATCTGCTCACTTGCCCCGTCGGAATGCGCGCGCGAGGGTGGGGGCACTGTGAGCGACAACCCCGTACCCTCTCAGTTCAACTTGGTGACCAAGAACATGGCGGCGGCCGTCGCCTTCTACCACCGCCTAGGTCTCACCATCTCCGACACTGTTCCTGATTTCCAGGATCATCACCGCTCCGTTGAGGCGTCGGGGGGCATCGATGTCGACTTCGACAGCGTGGAGTTCGCTCGCCACTGGGATCACGGATGGGCCGGAGGCATGGGGGTGTTGAATTTCACGGTCGGGAGCAGGCAGCGGGTGGACGGGATCTACGCGGATGTGGTTGGCGCCGGCTATCGGGGCCAGCAAGAGCCCTATGACGCCTTCTGGGGAGCCAGGTACGCGGTTGCACAAGACCCCGATGGGAACGCGATCGGGATCATGAGGCCGATCGACCACGAACGTCGAGGCGATCCCGGCTTTCCGTGAACTGAATGCAACCCTTCTCGCCGCCGTCTGGGGGAGCTGTCAGAAGCGCCAGCGCCTGTCGCAGACCAGCACCGTAGCCATCGCCTGTCCCCGGAGGTCATCGAGGGAAGTTGACAACCGAGTCACCTACCGCCGGGACCGCGCTGACGAACGAACCTCGCAGGGACCCTCGAGAGTGGCTTACTCGTTGACGATTTGCTCTCTCAAGATGTCGGCATGCCCGCAATGCTGGGCCAGCTCACGCAGTACGTGGAGATACACCCAACGCAGAGGAAGGGGGCCACGCCGGTTGCCCCTGACGACGTCGTCGAGCGCCAAAGACGAGGTCGCGCGTCGCGACGACTCAAACGCCTGGCGGTACGCCTGCTGGACGGTGGTGATCGTGTCGTTGTCGTCGAGCATGAATGACTCATCGGGCGTCGCTGGAATGCCGATCTCGTCACGAGACCGGCACATGACGGCCTCGTCGAACCAGACCTTCTCGACAAAGGTCGCGTGCTTCACCAGGCCGAGAAGAGTGGTCCTCGAAGGGACCAAGGAACGGCGCGCTTGTTCTTCCGTCAGTCCGTCGAGAGATCGACTCAGCTCCCCGCGGTGCTCGTCAAGGAAGGCCTCGAACTGCGTCCGCGCTGTGTGGTCGATGGCTTCTTCAGTTGACCGCGCTCGACCGAATGACATGAGGGAATCATTTCAGAGTCGCGGTGCATACGCGGAGCGGCTGGCTGCAGCCTGTTGCCTCGTCCGAGCGCGGCATGTCCCATACCGCGCACACCCCTGGATGGCCGCGGGCGCCCAGAGCGCCGGGATGGAGACGGATGTCGGGATCCTCCGAGCCGATCAGCGGGCGAGGAACCTGGCGCGGCACTCTGGTGGTTCATGCCTGACTGGACCGCGATCGGCGCAGCGCTCGTTCGGCCGCGCTGCTACCGATGCAGAACTCGTTGCCCTCTGGATCGGCGAACACCACCCAGCCGGCCCCATCCGACCGGCGCCGATCCGCGAGATGGACTGCCCCCAGGCGCTGTGCCCTGTCGATTTGAGTGTCGCGGGTGGTGTCCGTCGGCCATAGGTCGAAGTGAATTCGGTTCTTCGCGGCCTTCACTTCGGCTACACGGATGA
Source organism: Acidimicrobiales bacterium (assembly GCA_050743605.1). Lineage (GTDB taxonomy): Bacteria > Actinomycetota > Acidimicrobiia > Acidimicrobiales > RAAP-2 > JAJYVT01. The sequence goes on along the minus strand of JBOGGB010000036.1, from coordinate 3,728 downwards.
ACAGAAGACCCGGCTGGCCAGGACCTTCAACGACCAGGACGGAGTCGTCGCCGTCCATGTCTCCCGCCCGGATCCGCCGGCCCAGAAGATTCGACCAGAACTGAGCAAGCCGGTAAGGGTTTACCGCGTCAAAGGTGAGTTCATGTATCTCGAGGAGCACTGACTCGGCATCGTCCATGCTGAAACACTCGCGCAGCAGCGCCGCCACCTGTTGCTCCGTCGATCCGATACGCCTTCGTTCCGGTCGGGACGACCGAGACGAAAGAGGTCGACTTCGGTCGCATCGCCTGACTCTTGGCGAGGCTGGCTGGTGCCTTAGAACGTGCGGGCCTCACGAGCCATGAGACTCGCCCACACCGCCGGGACGGCGTCACGCGTCGGGCATCGCAGACGTGTGAGCGAGCTGTCGCGGCTTCGGTCGGAGGAGGCTTTCCCGAGCCATCGTTCGGTGCGTTCGCGGCTGCCTATCGACTTGTGCGTTACGCGTCCAGATGAAGTGTTCGGAGCGGAGCCGCCGGAACCGCGATGTCAGTGACCGGTTACTGCCAGCCGCGGAAGTACGCAGCCGGGGTCGTTCCAAGTTCAAGGTGGAAGGCAGCCACGATGGCGCTCGGCCACCTCCGGAGGCGCGCCGGGCGTGAGGCCCAGGACAGAATTCGGTCAAGTGCACACCGGGTGCCGTCGGCTGTACTGCCCACGACAAGTGCAGCCTCGTTGTCGATGTGTAGCAGTAAGAGTGGAGCGAGCCGAGCCTTAAGGAGGCAGAACTCGTTGCCTTCGGGATCGGCGAGGACGTGCCAGGTCTCCTCCCCGGTCTGGCCGATGTCGGCCGGGCGCGCTCCGAGCTTCAGAAGCCGTTCGAACTCGGCGTTCTGTTCGCAGTCGGTGGCGTTGACGTCGATGTGCAGCCGGGGCTTCCCGCGCTCCGGCTCGTCTCTGTAGCTGAGGATGATCGTCGGCTGTGAGCCACCGAATCCTTCGCTCGACCCGATCTCGATGCTTCCGTCGTCCTCGCGACTGAGCACCACGAAGTTCAGGACTTCGCACCAGAACCGAGCCAGCAGCTCGGGGTCGCGACAACCGAGCACGAGCTCGCTAATCCGGCATGCCATTCACAGAACCTATCTCTCGGCGCTGGAGCTGGGACATCACGACCAGATCGGCGCACGGGCCGGCCCAGTCACATTCGGTGGCCATCACCAGCGCCGCCCGAGCCGTCGATCTGCACACCAGGCCGGCAAGCCCGGCGTGCCCTTTCGGGGCGTGCGTTCTGTGCGCGACCGTCCCAGCCTCCAATTCGCCGCACGTGCGTCCAAATGGAAGCAGGCGTCCGGGACTCCCCGCTCACCTGTGAGGGCGGCGACATAGGTCGGCACGTCTACGCCGGTAGCATTCTCGATCGATGCAGCGGTGTGCGCAGTGCAGCGCCGACAACGAGCCTGACGCGCTCTTTTGCGCCAAGTGCGGTTCGCATCTCGAAGCGGCCTGCGTCAGCTGCGCGGCGGCACCCAACCCTGGAGACCAGTTCTGCCGGAAGTGCGGCACGCCAATAGACCAATCCGCTCCGGCGGCGGCGTCCAGAGCGAGCGACGTCGGTACCGCGGCAGAGCACCCGGTCTCCGAGCGTCGGGTGTGCTCGGTCCTTTTCGCCGACCTGGTCGGGTTCACGCCGCTCTCGGAGTCGAAGGACCCAGAAGAGGTGCGTGAGATCCTCTCCCGCTACTTCGACGTGGCGAGGCGCACCATCACCCGCTACGGCGGGGTCGTCGAGAAGTTCATCGGCGACGCGGTGATGGCCGTGTGGGGGACGCCTGTCGCAGAGGAAGGGGATACCGAGCGCGCGGTCCGTGCTGCCCTCGACCTGGTCGAGGCGGTCGCGGTCCTCGGCACCGAGGTGGGCGCGCCGAATCTTGCGGCACGGGCGGGGGTCGTGACCGGCGAGGTCGCGGTCAGCCTCGGGGCACAGGGTGAGGGCATGGTGGCAGGCGACGCCGTCAACACCGCGTCGCGGGTCCAGTCGGTCGCAGACGCCGGTTCGGTGCTCTGCGACGAGGCGACGAGGAGGCTCTCAGAGGGCGGGATCTCCTTCCACGACGCCGGCAGCTTCGAGCTCAAGGGGAAGACCCATCCAGAGCAGCTCCACAGGGCTCTTCGGGTGCTCTCTGGGGTGGGCGGCAAGGAACGGGCCGACGGCCTAGAGGCCCCTTTCACCGGCAGGGACGCAGAGCTGCGGGCCCTAAAGGACCTCTTTCACACGGGAGTGGACCGCAGGACCCCTCGCCTCGTCGTCGTCTCGGGACCCGCAGGTGTCGGAAAGTCGCGCCTCGGCTGGGAGCTCTTCAAGTACATCGACGGGCTCGTCGATACGGTGCTCTGGCACCGGGGGCGCTGCCTCTCCTACGGCGAAGGGGTGGCCTTCTGGGCCTTGGCAGAGATCGTCCGCCAGCGCTTCGGCATCGCGGAAGAGGACCCGACCGAGGTCGCCGCCGGGAAGCTGCGCGAAGGCATGGTCCGTTACGTCCAAGACGAAGCCGAGCGCGACTACGTCGGGGTCCGCCTGTCGCGCCTGCTCGGGGTCCCCTACCCCTCTGAGACCAGGGTCGTCTTGTCGAAAGACGAGCTCTTCGCCGGCTGGCGGCTCTTTTTCGAGAGGTTGGCCCAGGTCGCCCCCGTCGTCATGTTGGTCGAAGACGCCCAGCACGCAGACGAGAGCCTGCTTGGGTTCTTCGAGCACCTGGTCGACTGGACGAGGGACCTCTCCGTCTTCGTCCTCCTCTTCGCCCGACCCGGCAACGCCGCCATCGACTCGGGCTACGGGGTGGGCCGGAACCGCTCGACGCTCTCCATCGACCCCCTCGACGACGCCTCGATGGTGACGCTCGTCGACTCCCTCGTCCCGGGGATGCCATCAGACGCCCGGGACACGATCACCGCCCGGGCCCAGGGGGTCCCACTGTTCGCAGTCGAGACTGTGCGCTCGCTCATCGACCGGGGCGTGGTCGAGCGCGACGGTGCCTCCTATCGCCTCGTCGGCGACCTCGGCGCCCTCAACGTCCCCGACTCCCTTCACGCGCTCCTTGCCTCCCGCCTCGACGCCCTGCCGCCAGAGGTGCGCGCCCTCGTCGCCGACGCAAGCGTGATAGGCACGAGCTTCCCCAAGGAGGCCCTCGTCGCGGTGTCCGGACAGAGTGAGGATGCCGTCGGCACTGCGCTCGCAGAGCTCGTGAGACGCGACGTCCTCCGCCTTCTCGAAGAGAACTGGTGCCCGGGCGAGTGGAGCGATGGCCGCCGCCTCGGCGTAGGACTCGGAAGCCCGGGCAGGGGCACCAGAGCGCTCCGCACGCTCGGCCGCCCGGATCAAGAAGTCGAGTGCCTGTGCCGTGATCTCCTCTGCGTCGGGGTCGTTGGGCCCGGCTGCGAGGGCGTCGAGGTAGTGCCGAGCGATGGCGTCGGCGATCTCCTCGCCCTCGTTGGCGAAGGTCGACCGCAGGTGGGTGGCGACGGCCAGGTGGCGGGACTTGCGGTCCCTCTTCGACAGCGTCTCGTAGGCGACCTGGCGGAGCATTTCCTGGCCGAAGCGATAGGAACCACGCTCTGGGGAGAGGGGGTCGGCCAGGACGTGGAGGACGTCGCGCCTCACGAGCTCTGCGAGTGCTGTGCCGATGGTGTCGTCGCTTTGCCCGGACACCGCGACGAGGGCCTCCTTGGGGAAGCTCGTGCCTATCACG
>JBOGGB010000035.1:0-12848 GCA_050743605.1 Acidimicrobiales bacterium | reverse complement strand
CTGCAGGACCCAGCGCGAGCCGGCCCGCTCCATCCGAAGTACGCCCTGGGAGAGGCGGATGTCCACGCCGCGTTCGTCGAGGAGCGCGGCGAGGCGGTCGACGAGGGAGCCGAAGCCGTGGCGGAGTGCCCAGAAGGCCGGCTCGCCGTCGGTCCGGGGAGTCTCGGCACCGAGCTTTGCGAGCGCGCGCAGGAAGCTCGCGCGCCGTTGGGACACTCCGAGCAGGGAGGGGAGCACCGCCGCCGCGCTCAGGTCGGCGACTCCGCCCGCGTGGATCCCCCCGAGAAGCGGGTCGACGAGCCGGTCGACGACCTGGCGGCCGAGCTTGCGGGAGACGAGCGGTCCGATCGCCCTGTCGCCGAGCGGCCCGCGTGCGTCCGGTCGGGGGACCACGAGGTCGGCGGCCAGCCGGATCGTGCCGCGGGCCGAGAGGATCCCCGAGCGCGCCACCGGCCCGAGCTTCGTCGGCACCCCGAGGAGAAGGCCGTCTGGGAGCGGCCGTCGCCGGCCGCGGGCCCAGACGGCGGCCCCCGAGGTGGCGATCGGCACGAGGTCGTCCCCGAGCCCGACCTCGTGGCAGAGCTGCGCAGCCTCGGGCCGCCGGCCGAGGAAGCCGTCCGGTCCGACGTCGACTGGCCCGCCCCACATCGCCAGCGTGGCCAGCTTCCCTCCGAGGCGCCACGACGACTCGAGAAGCACGACGGTCGGAGTACGGGGTTCCGGCCCGGATTGGCCGCCGGTCAGCTCCCAGGCCGCCGCGAGCCCGGCGATCCCTCCGCCGACGACCGCGACCGTCGGCCGATCGCCGGAGGTCACGCGCCGCGCTCGGCGGGGCCGGGGGCCGGCCAGGTTCCGTCTCGGGCCGCGGCGTCCCCGTGCACCGCTGCCAGCACGGCGCCTGCGACCACGGCGCACAGCCGGGGGTCGTCGTTCAGCGAGGCCGTCCGAGTGAACGCCAGCCCTTCTCGCTCCGCCACGCCGCGCGCCTCGACGTCGACGTCGTAGAGGACCTCGAGATGGTCTGCCACGAAGCCGATCGGGCACACGACGACCCGACCACGGGTCGCCGCCTCCCTTGCCTCCGCGCCGAGCCTGCGCAGGACGTCGAGGAGGTCGGGACCGATCCACGGCTCGGGCGTCCGCCCCGCGCTCTGCCAGGCGACCTCCCACGAGACTCCCCTGTCGTCGAGCCCGGCGAGCGCGGCCACCTGGGCGGCAGATTCCACGAGCTGACCCTGGCAGGGGTCTCCGGCGGCCAATACGCGCTCGGGGAGCGAGTGCGCGCTGAAGAGCACGGTCGTTCGCGCGGGAGCGCCCCGAAGCTGCTCCATCTGCTCCAGCTGCTCCAGCGCGGCCAGGAGCCGGCTCGTGACGAGCTCGGCGAACCCAGGTGCGTCGTACCACTGCGGCACGCGCACGAACGACGGGGCGGACGGGGCCGCGGCGAGCGCGGCCGCGGCGCGGTCGAGGTACTCGTCGGATCCCATCGACGCTCGGTGCGGCGTGAGCACGACGCCGACGACCGGGTGCGCGCCGCAGGCCGCGAGCTCGAAGGCGGCGTCCTCGATGAAGGGCTCGGTGTGCTTCGCGCCGAACCGGACCGCGAACGCCTCAGGGCGGGCCGAGTCGAGCGCCGCCGTGATGCCGGAGACCTGCGCGGCGGTGCGGGCGGCGAGGGGCGAGGTGCCACCGATCGCGTCGTACCGGCGGACGAGGTCGGCCAGCTGGTCGGACGAGGGGGGGCGGCCGTGACGGATCCGCGTGTAGAAGGCCTCGATGCCCGACGGCTCGGCGGGCGTGCCGTGCGCCATGAGCAGGACCCCCGCCCGGTTCCCACGACCGGCCGTCATCGCGCTCATCGGGGGAGGACCCCGGCGCGCCCTTCGGCGTGGACCAGCTCCACGAGCGCGGAGAGTACCCCGGGGTCCGTCTCGGGAAGGACGCCGTGGCCCAGGTTGAAGACGTGACCAGGTGTGCTCCCCGCGCGCCGGAGCACGTCCCGGGCCTCGCGGGCCACCACCTCGAAGGGTGCGAGGCATGCCGAGGGATCGAGGTTCCCCTGGAGCGCGTGATCGGGACCGACCCGGCGCCGTGCCTCGTCGAGGGGCACGCGCCAGTCGACGCCCACCACCTCCGCGCCGGCGCGCGCCATCAGGGCCAGCAGCTCCCCCGTCCCCACCCCGAAGAGGACGCCGGGGACGCCGAGCGGGCGGACCGCCTCGAGGACGCGGCAGGTGGGCGGCAGCGCGAACCGCTCGTACTCCGCCGGGGTGAGGACGCCCGCCCAGCTGTCGAAGAGCTGCACGACCGTGGCGCCGGCGCGCACCTGGGCGGCGAGCGACGCCGCCGCCATGTCCGCGAGCCGCTCGACGAGCGCGTCCCACAATGAGGGGTCCGCCCGCATGAGCGACTTCACCCGGGCGAACGTGCGCGAAGGCCCGCCCTCGACGAGGTAGCTCGCGAGGGTGAACGGGGCGCCGGCGAACCCGACGAGGGCGACCTCCGGTGCGAGGTCGCGCACCGCGATCGTCGCAGCTTGACCGACGTAGGGGGCGTCTTCCTCTGGGACGAACGGCCGGAGCCTGGCGAGATCCGACCGCGACGTGAAGGGCTCGGCGACGACCGGTCCGCGGCCGGGCTCCACCTCCACCCCGAACCCGATCGCATGGAGCGGCACGACGATGTCGGAGAAGAGGATCGCGGCGTCCACCCCGTAGCGGCGCACCGGTTGGAGGGTCAGCTCCGCGGCGAGCGCGGGGTCCGCGATCGCGTCCAGGATGCCGCCGGTCCCGCGTGCCGCGCGGTACTCGGGCAGAGAGCGACCCGCCTGGCGCATGAACCAGACAGGCGTGTGCGGGACGGGCCGCCGCAGGCAGGCGAGGGCGAGCGGCGACGCCGCATCCGCTCCGGCGCGGACGCTGCTCATGGGCCGATCATCGCAGCCGTGCGAGTCCCCCACCACCTCGCCGGCCGATGCCCGCGCGCTCCACGGCCCAGTAGACTGGCTCGTTCGATCTGCGTTCGGTCTGACCGCCTTGGAGGACTTCGACGACGTGACCCAGGAGCAGGAGGTCTGGGACGAGCAGGTGCTCCTGGACCGTGCCTATGAAGGCGTCGAGTCGATGCGCGCCGAGGCCACCCGCATGCTCGAGTCGGTGCTCGATCTCGGACGTGGCGGGACCTTCCAGTCCCGCACCGAGCGCGACATCGTGGTCCGCACGAGCATGGCGCGCCTCGCGCAGCTCGACATCGGCGACCAGGCGCTGTGCTTCGGGCGGATCGACAGGGCGCCCGAGCCAGGGCACGACCAGGGCGAGGCCTTCCATATCGGGCGCCTCGCAGTCTCCGGTCCCGACCACGAGCCCCTCGTGGTGGATTGGCGGGCCCCGGTCGCCGAGCCCTTCTACCGGGCGACCGGGCTCGATCCCCAGGGCCTCGCCCGGCGCCGGCACCTCGCGGTGCGCGGGCGGACGGTCACCGGGGTCGAAGACGAGTACTTCGCGCTCCCCGGCAGGCTCCAGGGCGCGCACCCCGGCGCCAACGGCTCCGTTGGGAACGGCGCCATCGGTGCGCGCCCTGTCGGGAACGGCTCCGCCGGAGCACGCCCGGACGGGAACGCACCCGGTGGAGCGGGCGCCGTCGCCGAAGGGCTCTCGCTCGGCGGCCCTGGTGCGCTCCTCGCGGCCTTGGGCGAGGAGCGGACCGGCCAGATGGGTGACATCGTCGCGACGATCCAGCGGGAGCAGGACGAGATCATCCGCTCGCCTCTGGGCGGTGTCCTCATGGTCCAGGGGGGGCCAGGCACTGGGAAGACCGCGGTCGCGCTCCATCGCGCGGCCTACCTGCTCTACACGCACCGCTTCCCCCTCGAGCGCCAAGGCGTGCTGGTCGTCGGTCCGAACCCGCTCTTCCTGCGTTACATCGAGCGAGTCCTCCCCTCGCTCGGCGAGACTGGCGTCACCCTCGCCACGGCCGCGGGCCTGGTTCCTGAGATCCGGGTGCGCTCCGTCGAGCGGCCTGCGGTGGCCCGGCTGAAAGGTGACGCGCGGATGGCAAGGGTGATCGCCAGGGCGGTGCGGACGCGTCAGCGTGGACTTCGTCGTGATCTGGACGTCGCGTTCGGCGCGACGACGCTGCACCTCCAGGCTGCCGAGGCCGAGCAGGTCGCCGCCGCCGCCCGCCGCCGCCCGGGGTCGCACAACGCGCGGCGCCGCTTCGTCGAGCACCAGGTCCTCCAGCGGCTGGCCGAGCAGTACGAGCGGTTCCGTCGGCGCGAGACGGCCGACGGCACAGGTGCAGGAGAGCCGGGGGAGCGAGGGCTCGAGCTGGCAGCGCTGCGGCGCCAGATCGCCAGGAACGCCGCCGTCGCCGAGGCACTGGACCGGATGTGGCCGCGCCTCTCGCCGCACGAGCTGGTCCACGACCTCTTCGGCGCACGACCCCTGCTCGCCGCGGCCGGCAGGGGGATCCTGTCGGAAGCGGAGCTGGCGCTGCTTCGCCGTCCGCGCAGCGCCTCGCTGGCCGGGGTCCCTTGGACCGCGGCGGACGCTGCGCTCGTTGACGAGGCGCGCTCGCTCCTCGGTCCGCGCCGCGTGCGTCCGCGGCAGCGACGCACGGCCACGGACCGTGACGAGCACCCGCGCGACGAGCTCGGGTCTTGGCCGGCGGGGCTCGGCGTGAGCCCGCTGCCCTCGACCAGCGCCAACGGTCACGTGCCCGAGGACGACGTACGGGTGTTCGGCCACATCGTCGTCGACGAGGCCCAGGATCTCTCCCCGATGCAGCTGCGCATGCTCGCGCGCCGCTCGATCTCGGGCTCGATGACGGTGGTGGGCGATGTCGCGCAGGCGACCGGCCCGTGGCTGTCCGACGGCTGGACCGACGTCGAACGGCACCTGAGCCCCGCGCGGCCCGCGCGGGTGGTCGAGCTGTCTGTGGGGTACCGGACGCCCGCCGAGGTGATGGAGGTGGCGGCGGGCGTGCTGGCGATCGCCGCCCCCGGCCTGCGGGCACCGTCACCGGTGCGCCGTTCGGGGGTGGTGCCGACGGCGCTCCGGGCAGCACCCGGCGAGGTGGCGTCCAGGACCGCCCAGGTGGCTGCTGCCGAGCTGGCCGCGGTCGGAGGTGGACGGCTCGCCGTCCTCGTTCCCCCTTCCCTCGCCGGCGAGGTCACCCGGGCGCTCGAGGCGGCTGGGCTCGACCCGGTCGACCCGAGGGACGGCGCGGGCCCGGGGCTCGCCGCGCCCCTGGTGGTGCTGCCCGCGGCGGAGTCTCACGGACTCGAGTTCGACGCGGTGGTGGTGGTCGAGCCCGCGGCGATCGTGCACGGCGACGACGGCGACGACGGCGACGACGGTGACGAGGTCACTGACGATGCCGGAGCAGGGGGAGCGCCGGTTGCCGAGCAGCCGTCGACGGCCGGCTATCGCGCGCTCTACGTGGCGCTGACGCGGCCCACCCGCCGGCTGGCGGTGGTGCATGGCGCAGACCTCCCCGAGGGCCTCGTCGTCGGCTGAGCGAGCGCGCGCCGAGGCGACCGCTGCATGCCCCGATCTCCGGGGCAGATCACCGCGGGATCACCCGCCGATCAGGCTCTTTGTGCTGCGCGCGCCCACAGGGCGCCCTGTGCAGGAGGTTGGCGCTGCGCCGCCGCGGTCGGCTAGGAAATATGCTCGTGAGCCAGGCCATCTCGGTGCAGCCGCCGGGCAAACCCGCCCGGCTGGTGCACGACCGGCCGCCGATGCTCGCGGTCGGGGTCATGATCTGGCTCGGCTCGGAGCTCATGTTCTTCAGCGGGCTGTTCGCCGCGTTCTTCACCATCCGGGCGAACGATCACCCCTGGCCGCCCGTCGGGACGAAGCTCGACGTGGTACAGGCCGGCATTTTCACGGCGATCCTCGTCTCGTCGAGCTTCACGATGCAGTACGGGGTCTTCCTCGAGGAGCGCAGGCGCCGACGGGCGGCTCGCGTCTGGATCGCCGCCACGATGGTGCTCGGCTTCATGTTCCTCGGGAACCAGTTCTACGAATGGGTGTCCCAGACCACCCGGTGGACCACGAACTCCTACGGGTCCCTCTTCTACATCATGTCGGGTCTCCACGGCCTCCACGTCTTCATCGGGCTGGTCGCGATGATCTTCCTCCTCGGACGAATGAAGGGGCCCGCCGGCGATCCCGGAGAGCTCGCCGTGTTCCAGGGGGTCAGCTACTACTGGCACTTCGTCGACATCGTTTGGATCGGTCTGTACAGTTGCCTGTTCCTCTTGAAGTAGACGCGGGCACGTGATCCGCCGACTGACGAAGAGCTGGTTCGCGCTGCTCGCTGCCACGCTGCTCGCGCTTGGGCTGGGGAGCGTCCTCCTCTGGGGGTCCAGCGCGCAGGCCTCGCCCGAGAGCGGATCGCACGCGACCCACCGCTCCTCGGGCACACCGGCGCCGTCGGGCACACCGGTGCCACCGGGCGCAGGCACGAGAAAGGCTCCGCCACCGACAGGCCACGCCGCGTATCCCACAGCGGGCGGGACCCACATCGTCAACACAAAGCCGAGCGTGACATCGGACGCGTCCGAATGCACGCAGGATGCCGAGCGGATCGGCTACAAGTCGCCCAAGGACAGCGGCTCCCCCCAGAACAGCACACCGGCGTACCTCAAGTGCTCCCATGGCAAGGTGGTCCAGTACGGGAACAGCTCCGTCGTCTACCGCCTCCCTCCGACGTCGTACATCCCCGCGGGCCACAAGCTGTTTGAGGAGAACTGCTCGAGCTGCCACCTTTCGACAGCGGAGGGGAGCGCGGCGGCCCCGTCGCTGCACGGCGTCGGCCCTGCCACGGTCGATTTCTGGGTCACCACCGGTCGGATGCCGGCCGCGACCCCGCTGCAGGTCCAGGCCGACGAGAAGCCCCCGCGTCTCACCGACAAGGAGGCCGAGGAGGTCGCGGCCTGGATCAACTCGCTGACACCGTCGGCCCCGTACATCCCCGACGTGGCGACCCAGGGGGCGAACCTCAGGAAGGGAGCAACACTGTTCGCGCTCAACTGCGCGGCGTGCCACACGATCACCGGCGCGGGCGACGCCCTCGCGTACGACACCTACGCGCCGTCGATCCACAACGCGACGGCACAGCAGACGGCCGAGGCCATCCGCACGGGGCCGGGGAACATGCCCCGATTCACGGGGAACCTGTCCGACGCGCAGGTGCGTGACGTCGTGGCCTACGTCGCCAGCAAGATCGAGCATCCGACGGACGCGGGTGGCTTCGGACTCGGCGGCGTAGGGCCGGTCGCCGAGGGGTTCGTGGCGCTTCTCTTCGGCGTCGGCGGCCTCATGCTGGTCTGCTTCTGGATCGGGGACAGGTCGAAGTGACGCGGGTGCACGGGACAGGGCGATGAGCGAGCCGGACGACGTGGCCGGCGGCGCCGACGCCTCCGGGACCGTGGGCGGCGACGGCGTCGGGCCGGAGGCCGGGGACGGCCACGGCACGGCCGTCGCGCTGCTGCCGGCCGTACGCGCCGACGACCCGCACCTTGCCGAGGCGGCGCGCCACCCTCGACGCGTCGAGGTGATCATCGGGCTCTGCTTCCTCATCGGCATTGCCGGCGTCGCCGCGTTCGGGGGTGCCTTCGTCCAGGACGCGAACACCCAGGTCCTCGCCGCCACGCTCTTCATCGGGCTCTTCTTCCTGGGCTTCGGGCTCACCGCCTGGGGCAAGTACCTCATGCCCAAGGGGCCCTTCGTCGAGCAACGGCACACGTTGGCGTCGAGCGAGCGCGACCGCCAGGCGATGGCGGCGGCGCTCGTGGAGCGCACCGGCATCGTGGTGAGGCGGCGGAAGGTCCTCGGTGGGATGCTCGCCGCGGGGCTCGGGATCTTCGGCATCGTGGCCGCGTTCCCGCTCCTGCGCTCGCTCGGTCCGAAGCCTGGCTCGAGCCTGTTCAGGACGAACTGGAAGAAGGGGTCCCTCGTCGTCGACCGGTACGGCAAGCCGGTTCGTCGTACCGACATGCAGGTGGGCGGGCTCCTCACCGTCTTCCCGAAGGGGAAGGAGACAACACTGACAGCCCAGGCGGTCGACCAGGCCGTCCTCATCCGCGTCCAGTCGGGCAACCTCGTCACCATGAAGGGGCGGGGCGATTGGGCGCCCGACGGCTACGTCTGCTACTCGAAGGTCTGCACTCATCTCGGCTGCCCCGTCGGCCTCTACGAGCAGGAGCTCGAGCTGCTCGTCTGCCCCTGTCACCAGTCCATGTTCAACGTGCGCGACGGGGCCTACCCGGAGTTCGGCCCTGCACCGCGGCCGCTCCCGCAGCTGCCCGTCTACTTCGACTCGACAGGGTTCCTCCGTGCCAGGGAGGGCTTCGACCAGCCGATCGGCCCCGGCTTCTGGGAGCGCACCACAGAAGGCAACGGGAAGGCGAGCTCCACATGAACGGCGCTCGAGGTGAGGGCGAGCGCCCCGAGATGGTCCGATGACGACGACCGAGGGGCAGCCGCGCACGCGCCGCGAAGTACGTCAGAAGCGCGGTGCCTACGGCCGCGTCCAGCAGGCCGTCAACGAGCTCGACGACCGGGTCGGGATCGCGAAGGGCGGCCGCGTCCTGCTCGACAAGATCTTCCCGGACCACTGGTCCTTCATGCTGGGCGAGATCGCCCTCTACTCCTTCATCGTGCTCGTCGTGACCGGGATCTTCCTCACCTTGTACTACGTCCCGTCCAGCACGCAGGTCGTCTACCACGGTCCGTACAAGCCGCTCGACGGCCAGCGCATGTCGGAGGCGTACTACTCGACGATCAACCTCTCGTTCTCGGTGCGTACCGGCCTGCTCATGCGCCAGATGCACCACTGGGCAGCAGACGTCTTCATTGGCTCGATCGTTGTCCACATGGCCCGCATCTTCTTCACCGGCGCCTTCCGCAAGCCGCGCGAGCTCAACTGGACGATCGGGATCACGCTGCTCATCCTCGCGATCCTGAACGGCTTCATCGGGTACTCGCTGCCCGACGACCTGATCTCTGGGACCGGGATCCGGATCGCCTACTCGATCCTGCTGGCAATCCCCTTCGTCGGCAGCTACCTCGCGTTCTTCCTCTTCGGCGGGCCGTACCCGGGTACCGCCATCCTGGACCGCTTCTACATCGTGCACGTCCTGATCCTGCCGCTCATCATCATCGGGCTGATCGGTGCGCACCTGTTCCTCCTCGTCCACCAGAAGCACACCCAGTTCCGCGGGAAGGACCGCACCGAGGAAAACGTCGTGGGCTCCCCCATGTACCCCCAGTTCGCCGCGAAGACCACCGGCTTCATGCTCATGGTGACCGGCGTCCTCGGCGTCCTCGGGGGGTGGGCGCAGATCAACCCCATCTGGCAGTTCGGGCCGTACGAACCCACGAAGATCTCCTACGCGGTCCAGCCGGACCTCTATATGGGATTCCTGGACGGCGCGCTGCGCGTGATGCCGTCGTGGGAATTCACCGGGTGGGGCCATACGCTCCCCTGGGAGGTGTTCCTCCCGGCGGTCATCTTCCCGGCCCTCGTCTTCAACATCTGTCTCGTGTGGCCGATGATCGAACGGCGCTTCACCAAGGACTACGAGCTCCACAACCTCCTCGATCGCCCGCGTGACCGGCCGAAACGGACGGCCGCGGGCGCGGCGATGGTCGCGCTCATTTTCATGACCTTCGCCGCGAGCTCGACCGACGTGCTTGCGAACTACTTCCACGTTTCGTTGAACGAGGTGCTGTGGTTCTTCAGGATCGCGGTCATCCTGGTGCCCATCATCGCGGGTGTGATCACCTGGAGGATCTGCATCGAGATGCAGGGAGTGCCCGGAGCGGTGACGCGCAAGCGGGCGATGGTCGTCTCACGGACGGAAGAGGGGGAGTACGTCGCCGTCCCCGCTGAAGAGCGGCCAGGCGACGAGGACCACGAGCTCGAGCCGCAGCCCGTCCCGGTGCGCATCGAGTTGCCCGAGGTGGCCGGGGCGACGGTGGCGACCTCGGCGACGGCCGAGCCCGGCGTCCGGCGCGTCCTCAGATAGCGAGGACCAGGGGACTTCGCCGCCAACCGGAGAGGGCCTGCCCGTTCCCTCCCGAGCGCGAGCGGCCACCTGCCGTTCTCTGCCCGGACCGGCGGCGAGGGCACGCGGGTGTCGCGGCCTGCCGTGTCAGTGTAGTTTGACAAGTCGGCAAATGTCAGTTTAGGCTGACAGTCGTGGATATCGAAGAACTCAGCGTGAACCTCTCGTCGGACGATCCCGCAGGTGGCCTTCGAGCCTCGTTGGCGCTCCATCGCCTGGCCGAGAGGGTCGAGGCCGACCAGGTTGCAGCCGCTCGGGCAAAGGGCTGGTCGTGGCAGCAGATCGGAGACGCCCTGGGTGTCACCCGCCAATCCGTGCACACGAAATACAACAAGGAGTCATCATGACCACCGAATCTGCTGCGCCAGAGACGCTTCACGCCTGGGCCGTCTACCTGCGGGCCAGTGAGGAAGCCCGTCGCCGAGGTGATCGCCGAACGGGGACCGATCACATCTTGCTCGCCTTGCTCGAACATCCCATGATCGGGATCCTGTTGGGCGTGAACCTGCAGCAGGCTCGCGAAGCCCTCCAGTCGCTGGATCAGCAGGCGATAGGCGTCCTGGGCTTGAGTTTCGCCACCGACGCTCCTGAGCTGCCGATGCGTGCCGTACCGAAGAGGCCGAGGATCAGAGACGTCATGCAAAGAGAGCGCTTCCGCATGACCCCTGCGGCGAAGAAGGTCCTCGAGGAAGCGTACAAGCCAAAGGGTCACCGGAAGCTCCAGGTCACCGGTCCCGAGGTGCTGGCCCAGATCCTCGCTCTCCGACCGCCAGATCCTGCGGCGGTGCTGCTCGGCGCTCTCGGCGTGAACATGTCGGAGGTTCTGCGCCGATTGGATGAGGTCACCGATCTGGCCGGAGAAGGCGCGCAGGAGACCTCCGGTGACGCCGCGGTGCCGTCCAAGGACCGGCCACGCCGGTGACGGCGGTCGTCGAGGCTGAGTCGTTGACCAAGCGCTTCGGTGAGATCCCAGCAGTCACGGATCTCTACATTGGCGTTGAAGCCCGGGGCGATCACCGGCTTTCTCGGCCCGAGCGGTGCGGGCAAGACCACGACGCTGCCGATGACCCTGGGGCTGGTCGCGCCGAGGAGTTGACGGGCGCTGAGCACTGCGCGACGTCGGTGCGATCGTCGACATAGTCCTCAGGCAGCCTCTGACTGAAGGATCTCGGCCACCGGGTGACGCGTTCCGAGTCGAGCCGGTACCACGGTCAGAGCAGCCATCGCTACGAGCGTCCCGACCACGGTGGCGACGAGCCATGACACGGGTGGCAGGCCCCCACCGTGAACGGCGGCCGTAAAGAGGCCGAACCCGAGAGGGACGCCAAGGATGGCCCCTGGCAGCGCCGAGAGCACCTGGGCGACGACCAGCCCCGAGGTCACCTGTCGGGTTCGGGCGCCGAGCGCACGCATGAGCGCCGAGGAACGTCGAGCGTCGAGCACCGTTGCCCAGGTCGTAAAGAGCGCGTTCAGGACGGCCAGGGTGACAAGCATGACGGTGATGACCGTAAGCATCTGCTCGTCCCGGTTGATGACCGGATCGGACAATCCGGTGGCCGTCACAACCAATGAACCGGAGAGCCGGCCGTCTGCGTAGGCGTGAAAGGCGAGGACGGCCACGATGCCGGTGACCGTGACCGCGATGTTCGCCGCGCTGAGCAACGCGCGGCGGGGACGCCGGGCGACGAGGCGCAGCCCGAAGAGCGCTGGGACAGGCAACCTGTTCGAGAGACGGATCAGCCTGCCCCGACGCCTTGGCGGGCGGGCGACGTCGTTCAGCGCGTCAACCGTGCTGCTGCGCGCGGCGCGGATGGCTGGCAGAAACGTCGCCGCGAGCGCTACCACGATCGCCAGGCCGACGACATCGGCTGCGGTGCTCGGTGAGAACGAGGGCGCGCCTGCGCTGCCGATCAGCGCCGCGCCCGGACTGGTGATGAGCGGTGATGCCAACCAGCCGGCAACCAGCCCGATGACCGCGGCGAAGAGTGCGAGCACGAGGTTCTCGGCAAGGAAGGTCGCCGCGACGACGCTGGGCGTGCCGCCGACGGCCTTTAGAAGGCCGACCCGACGCGCGTACTCCGACAGCCGGCGCCCGACGAGCACCGCCACGCTCGCGATGGCGAGCAGCGCGAGCAGCACCGCACCCGGCTCGAGCACCCCGTTCCCGTCTTGGACCAACAGCGCATCTTCTGATGCCAGCCCTTGCCAGGTCGAGAAGAGAGGAGAATTTCTGGCCGTTGCGCGGTCATAGGCGAACGCCTGGGCATTGTCGGGGTCGGTGAGCTTCAGGTTGAGGGCGTAGGTCGTCAAGGGGTTTGCCTTCGACGTCAAACCGATCGTGTCCGCCCCGGTCATCCAGATTTGTCCGACGTCGTCGGAGCTCGCCGTGGCCGTATCGCTCCCACGCACCGATAGGAAAGGGATGTTGAACGAGGGGAACGGGCAGGCGTCCGAAAATTTCGACGCCGTTGGAGTCGGCCCTAAGTGCGTGCCGTTGCAGAGGTTCGGATAGGCCGCCTGTGCGGCCGTCACCGCGATGCCCGCGACGGTGAAGGACTTGCCGTTCAGATTGACGCGGTCGCCCACCGAGACACCGAGCGCGTCGGCGAAGGTGCGCTGGATCACGATGCGACCCGGCCGCACCCAGGTTCCAGCCGTGACCAGGGGCTGGTCGACCTCGGCCGGTGCCGTGGTGCGCCCCTCGGCGAAGACGTCGCCTTGGCGCCCGTCGAAGCGGATGATGCCAGAGGCGACCGGGAAGGGACCGCTGTGG
>JBOGGB010000034.1:0-4410 GCA_050743605.1 Acidimicrobiales bacterium | reverse complement strand
GCCTCCGGGCAGGGCATGGTCGCCGGCGACGTCGTCAACACCGCATCTCGCCTCCAGTCGGCAGCCGATCCGGGGTGCGTCCTCGCTGGGGAGGCGACGTACCTGGCGGCAAGGGACGCCATCGCGTTCGACGACCCTCGCGAGCTCGTGGTCAAGGGCAGGAAGGAAGCGGTCAGGTCCTGGCGGGCGGTCAGGGTCGTGGCCCAGAGACGGGGGGCCGGCCGCAGCGCGCAGATCGAGCCACCGTTCGTCGGGAGGGAGGACCAGCTCCGGCTCCTCGTCGACCTCCTCCACTCGACGGGGAGGGAGCGCAAGGCTCGGCTGGTCTCGGTGACCGGCATCGCCGGCATCGGGAAGAGCCGTCTTGCCTGGGAGCTGTTGAAGTACGTGGACGGCTTGGCGGAGACCGTCTACTGGCATCACGGACGTTCTCCCGCGTACGGCGAGAGCATCACCTTCTGGGCGCTTGCCGAGATGGTCCGGATGCGAGCACGTATCAGCGAGCTCGAGGACTCGGGATCGGCGCGGGGGAAACTGGCTTCGACCGTGGAGGAGTACGTGGAGCTCCCCGACGAGCGCCGGTGGATCGAACCCTGCCTCGCGCACCTCCTCGGGTTGGGCGGACCATGGGGGCCGACGACCGAGGACCGCCAGGAGCTCTTCGCGGCGTGGCGGAGCTTCTTCGAGCGCGTCGCGGCACGCGCCACGGTCGTGATGGTGTTCGAAGACCTGCAATGGGCGGACGGCGGTCTGCTCGACTTCGTCGAGTCCATGGCGGAGTGGTCCCGCAACCATCCGATTCTCATCGTCACGCTCTCACGGCCTGAGCTCGCAGACCGCCGCCCCGCGTGGGGCGCGGCCTCACGGAACTTCACCTCGATCCACCTCGACCCGCTCGAGGACGGCGCCATGCGTGAGCTCTTCCGCGGTCTCGTCCACGGCCTACCCGAGGACGCCACCCGCCAGCTCGTCCAGCGTGCCGAAGGGGTGCCGCTGCACGCGGTCGAGACGATCCGGTCCCTCGTCGACCGGGGTGTCGTCGTCCAGCTCGACGAGGGCTACGAGCTCCTCGGCGAGGTGCAGGAGCTCGAGCTCCCGGACTCGCTGCAGTCGCTGGTCGCGTCGCGCCTCGACACCCTCGGCCATCCTGGTCGCTCGCTCCTACAGGACGCCGCGGTGCTCGGCACGACCTTCTCGGTCACCGCGCTCTGTGCCGTCTCTGCGCTCGACGAGGCAACGGTGACCGTCCTGCTGCACGACCTCGTCCGGCGCGAGTTCCTCACGGTTGACTCCGATCCTCGATCGCCCGAGCGGGGTCAGTACGGCTTCGTCCAGGCAGTCGTCCGGGAAGTCGCGTACGGCACCTTGTCGAAGCGGGACCGTCGTGCCAAGCACCTGGCCTCGGCTCGGCACTTCGAAGGGTCGGGCGACGAAGAGCTGGCGCCGCTCGTTGCAGCGCACTACCTCGAGGCGTACCGCACCACGGGCGAGGGACCCGAGCGCGAGGAGATCGGTGCGCTCGCGCGCCGGTGGCTCGAGCGCGCGGCCGAGCGCGCCCTCTCGCTCGGATCGACCCAGCAGGCCCTGGCCTACGCGGAAGAGGCGCTCGAGGTGGCGCCGGAGGGTCTCGAGCGTGCCAGGCTGTTGTGCCTGGCGTCGAAGGCCGGGCGGATGGTGCTCGAGTTCGAGCGGGCGATCGCGTGCGCCCGTGAGGCGGCTGCCTTCTACGAGGGGTCTGGAGATCCCGTGTCGGCAGGGCGGGCCACGGTGCAGCTGCTGGAAGCGGTCCGCGTCGTCGACGAGGGGTTCCCCGAGGCGATCGAGAGCGGGCTCAGCGCGCTCTCGTCGTTGCCGGAGCGCGACGTCGAGGGCACGGAGGAGGTGCGTGCCGAGCTGGCTACGTCGATCTCTTGGCTCTACCAGGCGGGCGGCGATCGAATTGGCGCTCTCGAGCTTGCCGAGCAGGCGGTCGTGAGCGCCGAGCGCTTGGACGACGTGACGTTGCTCGGGCGGGCGTTGCAAGCCCGTGCCGCGGCCCTCTTCGGCTCGGGACGTCACCGCGAGGCGGGGATCCTCCAGGCGGGAGTGACCGCGATCGCCGACGCGACGGCGTCGGCGCACGACCAGTGCCGCAGCCGGCTCTTGGAGAGCCTCTACCTCCTCGACGACGATCCTCGCGGCGCACTGCGCGCCGCGGACGACTCGGCAGTGCTGTCACGCCGCATCGGTGACCGCAGCCTCGAGTCGACCAACGTGCTGAACTCGATCGAGGTGGCCCTCTTCCTCGGCGACTGGACGACGGCGCGCGAGCGTCTCGAGATCGTCGCCACAGGTCCTGCCCTGGGGAGGCAGGTGACCGTCTGGAGGGACATCCTCGCAGCCGTCCTGGACGGCCTCACCTCCATTGACGCGCGGGCCGTCGAGCAGCTCGAGGGACTGGATGCGCTCACCGCGGAGAGCGACTACGTCGATATTCGGACGACCTGCCTGCGGGCGCGCGCGCTGGTCCTCCTGGCGCATGGCGAGCTCGAGCAGGCGTCGGCCGCGGTGCGCCAGCTCGTCTCCGCCGACCCTGAGGGCATCAACACGGTGCTGGCCCTCGGGATCCTGGGACGCTCCTCTGTCTGGCAGCGCGACGCGGCCGGCGCCAGGGAGACGCTCGAGCGCACGAGGAGCTTCCACGGACGCTGGACGCTCGCCGCCCGGGCCACCATCGGCGCCGGGCTCGCCGCGCTCGAGGGCGTCGGTGCCGAGGCGGCATCGCGGTTCCGCGACGCGGCGGCGCTGTGGAGACCCCTCGACGTGCCGCTCGACCTCGCCCTGTGCGGTATGGACGCGGCCCTGCTCCTCGCGCCCGAGGACCAGCCCTCCGAGCTGGTGGACGAGGCGTTGAGGGTCCTCGAGGAGCTCGGCGCGGCGCCGTTCCTCGCACAACTGACTTCGGCTACGACGCCAGCGCCCCCACCACGTACGTGATGCACGCGCAGAGCGCCGCCACGTCCTCGGGGTCGATGGCCGGGAACATCGCGACGCGCAGCTGGTTCCGCCCGAGCTTGCGGTAGGGCTCGATGTCGACGATGCCGCTGCGCCGCAGCACCTTCGCCACCGCGGCGGCGTCGATCTCGTCGACGAAGTCGATGGTGGCGTTGACGTGGCTGCGGGCCCGCGGTGTCTCGACGAAGGGCCTCGCGAAGTCCGCATGCTCCGCCCAGGTGTAGAGGATCTCGGCGGAGCGGTCACAGCGGGAGGCCGCCCACTCGAGGCCCCCTTGCCCGAGCATCCAGTCCAGCTGAGCCGCGAACAGCCAGAGGGTTGCCAGAGCAGGCGTGTTGTACGTCTGGTCGAGCCGCGAATTGTCGAGGGCGATCTTGAGGTCCAAGAAGGGGGGTACCCAGCGGCCGCTTCCCGCGATCCGCTCGATGCGGGCGATCGCGGCGGGTGAGCAGCACGCCGCCCAGAGGCCACCGTCGGCGCCGAAGCACTTCTGAGGGGCGAAGTAGTAGACGTCGAGCTCGGCGAGGTCGACCCGCAGGCCCCCCGCGGCCGACGTGGCGTCGACAGCGACCAGTCCCTCGGCCGCGCCGTCGGGCCCCTTGGGCCGGCGGACCTCCATGGCGACGCCGGTCGAGGTCTCGTTGTGGGTGAGGGCGTAGAAGTCGACGGCCGGGTCGCAGACTGGGAGGGGGTGCGTGCCGGCGGGGGACTCGATGACGTCGGGGTCCTTCAGGTGGGGGGCCGCCTTCGCGGCGGCGGCGAACTTCGAGGAGAACTCGCCGAAGCACAGGTGCTGGCTCCGGACTTCGATCAACCCGAAGACCGCCGCGTCCCAGAACGCCGTCGTCCCCCCGTTGCCGAGGAGCACCTCGAAACCGTCGGGGAGCGAGAAGAGGGCATGGAGCCCTTCGCGCACCCTGCCGACGACCGCCTTCACCGGCTGCTGGCGATGGCTCGTCCCGAGGTAGGTCACCCCTGTGTCGCCCAGGTCGGCGAGGTGCCGGACGTGCTCGGGGCGGATCTTCGAAGGCCCGGAGCCGAAGCGCCCGTCGGCGGGCAGCAGGGACTCGGGGAGCACGATGCCGGTCAGATCTGTCAAGTCTGGGGGAGCCACTATGAGATCATGGCACTCGTGGCCACCACCGCTGGAACCCGCCGCATCTCCGCGCGCGCCGCGAGCGTGACGCCCTCGGCGACCCTTGCCGTCGACGCCAAGGCGAAGGCGCTGCAGGCGGCGGGGGAACGGGTGATCGGGTTCGGCGCCGGAGAGCCCGACTTCCCGACGCCCCAGCACGTCGTGGATGCGGCGATCGCCGCGTGCCGCGACCCGCGTGCGCACCACTACACGCCGACCCCCGGCCGGCCCGAGCTTCGCGAGGCGAGCGCGCTGAAGACGCGCCGGGACTCGGGCTACGA
>JBOGGB010000033.1:0-2624 GCA_050743605.1 Acidimicrobiales bacterium | reverse complement strand
TTGGCACCGGGAACCTCGTCTCCCACCTCGGGGGCCTGCTGAAGGACAACACCGGCTACGCGTTGCCCGCCCTGCTCTGCGGCAGCGAGGGCACCCTTGGCATCGTGACCGCGGTGCGGCTCCGGCTGGTGCCGCCTGCCGCCGGGCGGGTGGTGGCGGTGCTGGGGTTCGGCACGGTCGCCGCCGCGGTCGACGCGGCCGCCGCCCTCCGACGGACGCTGGCGGAGGTCTCCGCACTCGAGCTCATGACGGGGCCGGGGGTGGGGCTCGTCTGCGAGGTGACGGGCGCGCCGCTCCCCCTCCCGTCGGCCCACGACGCCTACCTCCTCGTCGAGGCCATCGCTGCGTCCGATCCCACCCCTGCACTCTCCGAGGCCGTGGCCTCGCTCTCCGGGGTGGAGGACGCGGCGGTCGCCGTGGAGCCGGCACGGCAAGCCGCCCTATGGCGTTACCGGGAGGGTCATACCGAGGCGATCAACTCGCTCGGCGCGCCGCACAAGCTCGACGTCACCTTGCCGCACGCGGCCCTGGCCGACGCCGTCGCGGCCTTCCCCAAGGTCCTCGAGTCGGTGGCGCCCGAGGCCGCGGTGTGGCTGTTCGGCCACGTAGGGGACGGCAACCTCCACGTGAACGTCACGGGGCTGGCCCCCGACGACGAGCGGGCGGACGACGCCGTCTACCGGGAGGTGGGGGCCCGTGGCGGGAGCATCAGCGCCGAGCACGGCATCGGCACCGCCAAGCGGCGTTGGCTCCATCTCAACCGGAGCCAGGCCGAGATCGACGCGTTCCGGTCGATCAAGTCAGCGCTCGACCCCGACTCGATCATGAACCCCCACGTGCTCCTCCCCGAAGAGGCAGACCTCTCGCGCTAAGAGGCGGTCTTCCCGCCGTACATGCCGGGCTCGTAGTCCCCGGCAGGGTTGCGGACGATCACGTTGAACCGGTTGAACGTGTTTATGACGGCGATCACCGCGATGAGCGCGGCCAGCTGTTCGTCGTCGAATTGCTTGCGCGCCATCTCCCACGTCTCGTCGTCCACCCCGGCCGAGTCGGCGATGCGGGTCGCCTGCTCGGCCAGCGCCAGGGCCGCCCGCTCTGGCTCGGTGAAGACCTTGGCATCCCGCCACGCGGCCACGAGGTTGAGCCGCTGTTGGGTCTCTCCTGCGGCGAGAGCGTCTTTGGTGTGCATGTCGGTGCACACACCGCAGCCGTTGATCTGGCTGGCGCGGATCTTCACCAGGTCTTGCACGGTGACAGGCAGCGGCGAGTCGGTGACCGCCTGCGAAGCAGCGACGAACTTGCCCAAGAAATTGCGGCCGAACTCGGTGTGCATGAAGTCGAATCGGGCTTCCATGTTGTGCTTCCTTTCATCGATCGGCTGCGCGTTCTGGGCGCAGCCCGTGGAACTTGTGGGGGTTGCGAACGGCGTCGATGGTCACGACGAGGCGGTCTCGGATCCCGAGCGCGATTACGGTGTCGACCTGCCCCACGACGACCATCAAGACCGCGGGGTTCCCGTTCACCGCGGTGACGACGATCTCCCGGTCGGGCACATAGCGGGACGCATTCGAGAAGAAGCCGGCGATTGCGCGGGCGCCGCGGATGGGAGCCCGCGCGGCACTCACGACGCCGCCACCGTCGGAGGTGAACACGGCGTCGGGAGCGAGCACCCGGAGCAACCCTTCGACGTCTCCTGAGCGCGCTGCCTCGGCGAAGGCTCCGACCACCTCACGATGCGCCTCGGGATCCACGTCGAAGCGGGGCTGGCGCTCTTCGACGTGCTCACGGGCCCGGCTGGCGAGCTTCCGACAGCCGGCTGGGCTGCGGCCCAGGGCCTGGCCGACCTCGCCGAAGGTAAGGCCGAACACGTCGTGGAGAACGAACGCGGCCCGCTCGGCGGGGCCGAGCGTCTCGAGCACCACCAGCATCGCCCACGACAAGCTATCGGCGAAGCTCACCGAGTCGGCCGGATCCGGCGCGGTCTCCACCGGCTCGGGGAGCCACGGGCCGACGTAGTCCTGCCGGCGTACGCGGGCCGAGCGCAACACGTCGAGCGCGATCCGCGAGGTGGTCGTCACCAGCCAGCCGGTGAGGTCCTCGACCGCCGCGAGGTCACTCCGCTGCAGGCGGACCCACGCCTCCTGCACGGCATCCTCGGCGTCGGCGACCGTGCCGAGGAGCCCGTAGGCGACGCCGACGAGGCGGGGCCGGAGCTGTTCGAAGACCACCGCCGCCTCCTCGGCCGATGGGATCGGGTCAGGACCGCTCATGTCATGTGGACGAGACAGGACCCCGAAGTGTGACACCCGGCGAAAATCAGCCGAGGCGGCCGAGGCGGACGAAGAGCGCCTCCAGGAGCAGCGTCTCCTGGGGGTTGTGCTCCAGGGCGGCTGCCGCCTCGGTCGCCAGCCCGACGGCGCGCTCGTAACCCCGGGACGGCTCGTCGAGCGCGTCGGCGAGGCGGTCGCGGTAGGCGCGGGCGAGCACCCCCAGCCCGGCCCGCAGCTCGCCGGCACGCCACCGGCGCTCCTCGCGGTGGTGACGATCCGTGACCTCTCGCCGTCCCGGCACCCCGCGCTCCCCCAGCGCCTCCGCATCCGCCTGCAGCACGGTGAGCTCTGCGG
>JBOGGB010000032.1:0-3794 GCA_050743605.1 Acidimicrobiales bacterium | reverse complement strand
GAGCGCCTCGGTCTCGAGCTCCACGCGGTCGATCTCGTCGACAAGCAGCACGACGGGGGTCTCGCTGCGGATCGCTTCGAGCAACGGGCGCGCGAGGAGAAACTCCTCCGAGAAGATGTCCGCCTCGAGCTCGTGCCAAGAATGAGCCGACTGCTCTGCCTGGATACGCAGGAGCTGCTTGCGGTAGTTCCACTCGTAGAGCGCCCTCGCCTCGTCGAGTCCCTCGTAGCACTGGAGCCGGATCAGCCGGCTGCCTGCCATCTCCGCGACGGACTTGGCGAGCTGCGTCTTCCCCGTCCCGGCAGGTCCCTCGACCAGCACAGGCTTGTCCAGACAGCTCGCGAGGTACACAACTCCGGCAACACGTTCGTCAGCGACGTATCCGACCTCGGCGAGCCCTTCGCGCACCGACGGGATCGAGTCGAACACCATACCCTCCGTCACCGACGGACGTGGCCATCGCCGCGCACGACCCACTTCACGCAGGTGAGCTCGTGTGGGCCCATCGGGCCGCGTGCGTGAAGCTTCTGGGTGGAGATACCGACCTCGGCGCCGAGGCCCAGCTCGCCGCCATCAACAAAGCGGGTCGAGGCATTGACGAGCACCGCAGCGGCGTCGACCTCTCGGACGAACCGATCGGCCGAGGCGACGTCGCGCGTGACGATGGCCTCGGAGTGCCCCGACCCGAAGCGAGCGATGTGCGCGATCGCAGCGTCGAGATCGTCCACGACCGCCACGGCCAGCTTGAGCGCGAGGAACTCCGTGGCGAAGTCCTCCTGAGTCGCCTCGCCAGCCCGCGGCAACCAGGCGCGTGCGCGCTCGTCGGCCACGAGCTCCACATCCGCGAGCGAGTGGGCAAGGCGCGGGAGCAGCGCGGGGGCGGCTCCGGAGTGGACGAGGAGCGTCTCGGCGGCGTTGCACACTCCGGGGCGCTGGGTCTTCGCGTTCACCACGATCGCCTCAGCCGAATCCAAGTCCGCGGACTCATCGACGTACACATGGCAATTGCCGTCGCCATCGAGCACATAAGGGACCGTTGCATGCTCGAGCAGCGAAGCGATCAGCGCCCGACCGCCGCGCGGCACGAGGCAGTCGACCAACCCGCGCAGCCGCATGAAGGAGATGGCCGTTTCGTGGCTCGTATCTTCGACGAGCGCGACCGCATCCTCGGGCAGGCCTGCCTTCGAAAGGGCTCGGCGCAGCACCGACACGACGGCGCGATTGGACGCGAGGGCAGAAGACGACCCGCGGAGGAGCGCCGCGTTCCCGCCTTTCACGCACAGCCCGGCTGCGTCGCTCGTGACGTTCGGACGGTTCTCGTAGATGATCCCCACGACTCCGAGAGGCACGCGCACCCGCTCGACTCGCAGCCCGTTCGGGCGGACCCAGCCGTCGACGACCTCGCCGACGGGGTCGGGCAGCGCGGAGACCGCGCGGAGCCCTTCGGCCATCTGCTCGAGGCGGCGATCAGTCAGCCGGAGACGGTCGAGCGCGGCCGCGTCCAGGCCATCGTGCTCCGCACGCTCGAGGTCTGATCGGTTGGCTTCGAGGACGGCAGACGCGTCGCCCTCCAAGAGGTCGGCGGCAGCCGCCAGGAATTCGTCCCGGACCCCTGACGGAGCACGGGCCACCTCGCGCGAGGCGGCGCGCACACGGCGAGCTAGGCCCTCCAGGCCGTCGGTGCCCATATCCCCAGCCTACTGGCGGTCAGAAGTCAGCTTCGGCGCCCAGTGGGGGTCAGCACGACCAGGTCGTCACGATGCACCGCGACGGCTGACCAATCCTCGGGCAGATCTCCGCTCCGGCGACCCACCCACTCCTGCGCCCGATTCGAGGAGTATCGCACGAGGCCCTTGGCGAAGACGGCACCATCTGTGCCCGCGATCTCCACCGCGTCGTCGGGCTCGAAGCGCCCGCGGCAGCTCACGACACCGGCCGGGAGCAGCGAGCGACCGGACTCGATGAGTGCCTTGCGCGCGCCTGCGTCGACGACCAGGAGCCCCGAGGCTCCGAGCGCGTACGCGATCCACAACTTTCGCGCCGGCATCCGGTCGAGGCTGGGCCGGACGACCGTCCCCACGCCCCGGACTCCTTCGAGCGCGTCCACGAGGACGCCCGGACGACGACCATCGCCGATCACGGCCGTAACCCCCGAGCGGCTCGCCATGCGGGCGGCGGCGAGCTTGGAGGCCATGCCGCCGCTCCCGATCGATCCCGGGCCCCCTGCGACATCTAGCAGACGCTGGTCGATCTCCTTCACCTCTTCGATGAGGGAACCCGCGTCACCGAGCCTCGGGTCCACGCTCAGCAGGCCCGGAGCATCGGTCAGGAGGACGAGTAGGTCGGCCCCCGCAAGGTTCGCGACCAGCGCCGCAAGGCGGTCATTGTCGCCGAACCGGATCTCCTCGTCCGCGACCGCGTCGTTCTCGTTCACCACGGGCAGGACGCCCAGATCCCACAGTTGGGTCAAGGTCGCTCGAGCGTGCAGGTACTGGCGCCGGTGACCGAAATCCAGCGGGGCGAGGAGGACCTGGCCTGCCAGGATCCCTTCGGCGTCGAGCGCGTCCTGCCAGGCGCGCATCAGCCGCTGCTGACCTACCGCCGAGAGCGCCTGGAGCACGGCCGGCTCCGACGGACGCGGCCCAGGCCGTCCCAGCGCCGCCCACCCGCACGCGATGGCGCCAGAGGTGACGACCACGACCCGATGGCCTCCGCGCACGAGGTCCGCGATCTCGCGTGACAGCTGCCCTATGGCGGCCGCGTCGACTTGCCCGCTCGCGGCGGTGACCGTCGAGGACCCGACCTTCACCACGACCGTGCGCGTCCCAGGGGCGCTCACCTTCTGCCCCGCTTCCCGCGCCCCCCGGCGCCCCGTGCGTCCTCACGCCGTGCAGGGAGCTCGACCGGCTGATCCCTGAACCAGGTGAACGACAACATGTCCACCGTGACCTCGTCGCCGTCGTGCGCGCCCGAGCGAGCGAGCGCCCTGTCCACCCCCAGGCGTCGCAATCGCCGCACCGCCTCGGCAAGCGCCGCGTCGTCGGTGAGATCCGACAGGTTCACCGCACGCCGGGCCTCGCGACCCGCGACGTTCCAAGAGTGGGGGCCGGTCCGGTCCACGACGAGGCCCTCGGGCGCCGGGCGGTGGACAACCGTCGCCAGGTTCTGGGCCGCCGGGTCCGGGGGGTCCCCCGGGCTCACCACACTCGCCGAGAGCCCCGCGAGGCCACTAGCGGGCGGAGCCACCGACTCGGGCCCGGCGCGCGCCGCCACGACGAGCTGGGCCAGGCGTCCCACCAGCTCGTCCATCCCCCTCCCGGTCACGGCCGAGATCACGAGGTCCAGCGGAGCCGGGGAGCATGCCTCGGGTTCGGCGGCATCGACCTTCGAGCCGACTACGAGGCGCGGCCGCCAGAGGAGCCTCGGCTCGTACCGGCCCAACTCGCCGAGGAGCACCTCGAGCTGCCCGGCGGGCGGCGTTCCGGCGGACGACGTCAGGTCCAAGAGCACGACGAGCACCCGCGCACGCTCCACGTGGCGGAGAAAGCGATGGCCGAGCCCTCGGCCCTCCGCTGCCCCTTGGACGAGACCCGGCACGTCCGCGACGACGAGATCAGTCTCGTCCCCCGCCCTGCCGACACGCACGACACCGAGATGAGGCTGGAGCGTCGTGAACGGGTAGTCGGCGATCTTGGGGCGCGCCGAGGAGATCGTGGAAATGAGCGTGGACTTGCCCACGTTCGGGAAGCCGACCAGCGCGACGTCCGCGGTGAGCTTCAGCTCCAGGGTCAGCC
>JBOGGB010000031.1:0-2539 GCA_050743605.1 Acidimicrobiales bacterium | reverse complement strand
TCTTCATGGACTCCACGAGCTACGAGCAGATCCAGGTGTCGCGTCCGACGCTCGGGGACACCGCCAACTACCTGAAGGAGGGGAACGCCGTGTACCTCCAGATGTACGGAAACGACAACATCGGCGTCGACTTGCCCCCGGCGGTGGAGCTGACCGTGACCGACACGGAGCCGGGGATCCAGGGGGACCGCGTGTCGGGGGCGCGCAAGCCCGCAACGGTGGAGACGGGGCTCGTCGTGCAGGTGCCGCTCTTCGTGGGGCCGGGGGAGGCGATCCGGGTGGACACCCGCACGGGCGAGTACCTCGCCCGGGCCTGACCGCCCCCGAGCGGGGACCGGCGAGGCGGGCCCGGGGAGGGGAGACCGTGCCGAACGACCAGCCCACCGGCGACCAGCCCGGCGACGAGTCCGGCGACGAGCCCACCCGCCACCAGTCCCGAGAGCGCGCCCTCGGCCTGCTCTACGAGGCGGAGCTCAAGGGAGAGACGCCGTGCGCCGTTCTCGGCGCGCTGGCGGTCCCGCCGGACGGCTTCACGACGACCCTCGTTGTCGCCGCGGAGCGTCACCGTCCTCGCGCCGACGCGCTGGTGGCGGCCGCGTCGGTCGGTTGGCCGCTCGAGCGGATGGCGGTCGTCGACCGCCTGGTCCTGCGGATGGCCGTGGCCGAGCTGCTCGAACCCGCTGGTCCGCCGACCGCCGTGGTGCTCGACGAGGCCGTGGAGCTCGCGAAGACCTACTCGACCGAGGAGTCCGGCGCGTTCGTGAACGGCATCTTGAGCACGATCGCGGCACAGGTGCGCTGACGCGCGGGCGCGGGTGCGTGCGGTAAAGTCGCCGCGACCGTGAAGCGGGTCCCGTGAGGCCCGAACGGGCTGGAGGAGCATTGGCAGAGCGCGAGCGCAGTCACACCCGCGGCCGCACCTTCGTCCCTCGGTCCCAAGTCCTGTCCGCAGCCGACCTCCAGCGCGCGCTCGTGCGGATGGCGCACGAGATCGCCGAGCGCAACGGCGGCCTCGACGACGTCGTGCTCGTCGGGCTGCAGACCGGGGGCGTGCCGCTCGCCTCCAAGATCGCCGAAGCGCTCCGCGTGGCGGAGGGGGTGGACGTGCCGCTCGGGTCCCTCGACGTGGCCTTCTACCGCGACGACATCGGGCTGCGCCCCGTGCTGCCCGAGGCGGTGACCGAGATCCCGGGAGACCTGACCGACAAGGCCGTGGTCCTCGTGGACGACGTGCTCTTCACCGGCAGGACCGTGCGCGCGGCGCTCCACGCGCTGAGCGACTTCGGGCGAGCGCGCAACGTGCAGCTCGCCGTCATGGTCGACCGCGGCCACCGCGAGCTGCCCATCAGGCCGGACTACGTCGGGAAGAACCTGCCGACCCGCCGCGACGAGATGGTGGACGTGTCCGAGGACGGCGTCACGATCGGGACGCTGCAGTGACAAACCTGCTCAGCGTCTCGGACCTCGGGCGCGACGGGATCTGCGAGGTGCTCAGGGTCGCGGAGGCCTTCGCAGAGGTCGGGACGCGCCCGATCCGCAAGGTGCCGACGCTGCGCGGGAAGGCGATCGCGACGCTCTTCTTCGAAGACTCGACCCGCACCCGGCTGTCGTTCGAGACGGCGGCCAAGCGGCTCTCGGCGGACGTGCTCTCGTTCTCCGCAGCGGCGTCCTCCGTGAAGAAGGGCGAGTCGATCCGCGACACCGTCGAGACCATCGAGGCGATGGGGATGGACGCGCTCGTCGTACGGCACGCCTCGGCGGGCGTGCCGATCCAGGTGAGCCGGTGGGTACGGCACTGCAAGGTGGTGAACGGGGGAGACGGCTGGCACGAGCACCCGACCCAGGCGCTGCTGGACTGCTTCACGGTGCGCCAGGTGCGCGGCGACATCGAAGGACTGCGAGTCCTCGTGGTCGGCGACGTCCTGCACAGCCGGGTCGCCCGCTCCCAGGTGCTCGCCTACAGCGCGCTCGGCGCGTCCGTGACCCTCGTCGCGCCCGGGAGCCTGCTCCCCGCATCGCTCGAGGGATGGCCGGTCGAGGTGACCGACGACCTCGACTCCGCCCTGGGAAAGGCCGACGTCGTCTCGCTGCTCAGGCTCCAGGCCGAGCGGGGGAGCGGCGCGTTCGTCCCGACGCTTCGCGAGTACACGGCGCGCTTCGGGCTGACCGCGCGCCGAGCCGCGCTGCTCGATCCGGACGCGGTGGTGACCCATCCCGGTCCCATGGTCCGCGGCGTCGAGATCGCGAGCGACGTCGCCGACCTCCCCCAGGTGGTCGTCACGCGCCAGGTGACCAACGGCGTCGCGGTGCGGATGGCCGTGCTCTTCCTGCTGCTCGGAGGTGCGGCGTGAGCCGCGCGCTCGTGCTCGCCGGCGGCGAGGTCTTGGACTCGACCGGTCGCCGCCGCGCCGACGTGGTGGTCGTCTCCGACTACGCCAAGGGCGTGGTGGGGGCGGAGCTGCTCGGCGCCCTGGCCGAGGAGCACGCGCGCGCGCCCTTTACCTGGGTGGTCGATCCGAAGCGCGCCAACTTCGGGCAC
>JBOGGB010000030.1:0-4044 GCA_050743605.1 Acidimicrobiales bacterium | reverse complement strand
CGCGCAAGCGGGCGATGGTCGTCTCACGGACGGAAGAGGGGGAGTACGTCGCCGTCCCCGCTGAAGAGCGGCCAGGCGACGAGGACCACGAGCTCGAGCCGCAGCCCGTCCCGGTGCGCATCGAGCTGCCCGAGGTGGCCGGGGCGACGGTGGCGACCTCGGCGACGGCCGAGCCGGGCGTCCGGCGCGTCCTCAGATAGCGAGGACCAGGGGACTTCGCCGCCAACCGGAGAGGGCTTGCCCGCTCCCGGACTTCGATGGTCGACTTCTTTCACAGGACCCACCTCGCGCGTCTCGGTCGTGCCGACCCCGGGGGGGCATCGGGACCAGCCACTTGGAGACCTCGTACGCCGAAGGGGTCGGAGCACGAGCTCGCGCAGTCGTCCGAACTGGCACTGGATCGGGTTGGCCCACGGCGAGGAGGCCGGCGTGAATGCGCCCACCGCCCGACAGACTCGCGCCTGGCCTCGGCCGTTGTGTGCCGCCACTTCACGATCGGCTTGTCGGACTTGCCGCCGCCGCCCCGGGCGATCCGCTGGAGCTTGGCGACCCTCTTCGTCGCTGAACCGGCGCACTCGTCGTCGCTCTTGGACCATGCGACCAGGGTGGAGCGAACGGTGGATCAGATGGGGGGACGGGGTCTTCGACCCACCAGGAATGCCGACCGGGGACTAACGGTCAGTGGTGGCCGCCCCGACGGCTCTCGGCAGTGGCGCCGATGACCGCCACCAGGATAAGGGAGGCGCCGACGGCGGCGATCCAGGCGCCGAAGACGAACGCGAGCAGGAGGGAGAACGCCCCGGAGCCGAAGACGAATGGCCACACGCTCGATCCGGGGAACGAGCTGATCACCCCCGCGCCGTCCGCGATCGTCGCGTCGTTGCGGTCCTCGGGGCGTGTGCCCACGACGCGGTCGGTCTTGCCCCAGAAGAAGTACTTGTGACCGCGGAAACGCCGGTGCCAGTAGAAGTAGTACGACCCGGGCAGGAAGCCGAGCGCGGTGACGCCGACGAGCATCATCGTGCCTCCGTCCTCGTACGAGGTGAACCAGTACGAGATCGCGATGATGCCGAAGAACGTCGCGATGCCGAGGAGGAAGGAAGATTCGATCTTCACGTCACCGGCACCTCGTGGGAGGCGGTGGCCGAGCCGTTCCCGTTCCCGGGCGGCCCCGCTCCGTTGCCGCCGTAGGGACCGTGGCCGTTGGGGTGACCGGGACCGGGATCGTGCCCGTGCCGGATGGTGGGCGCGTCGGGATGGTTGTAGTCCCACGTGGGCCGCTCGGAGCGGATCTGGGGCAGGTGCGTGTAGTTGTGATGCGGCGGCGGCGAGGAGGTGAACCACTCGAGGGTGTGCGCGTCCCAGGGGTTGTCCCCGGCGGGGACCGGGTAGCGCCAGGACACCCAGACGTTCACGAGCATGATGGCGAAGGAGACGGCGATCATGAAGGCGCCGATGGTCGAAGCGATGTTCCACGACTGCCAGCCGAGCGTCGTCGGGTAGCTCGCCACGCGCCGGGGCATGCCTCGGAGCCCGACGACGTACTGGGGCATGAAGGTCACCCAGAAGCCGACGAACAGAAGCACGAAGTGCAGCCTGCCGAGCCGCTCGTTCAGCATCCGGCCGAACATCTTCGGATACCAGTAGTAGAAGCCCGCGAAGCCGGCGAACACCGCCGAGCCGAACAGCACCTGATGGAAGTGGGCGACCACGAAATAGGTTGTGTGCACGAAGAAGTCGATCGGGGGGGCGGCGAGCATCACCCCGGTCACCCCTCCCATGAGGAACGCGAAGAGAAAGCCGATCGCCATCAGCATCGCCGTCGTGTAGACGAGCTGGCCCCGCCACATCGTGCCGATCCAGTTGAAGAACTTGATCCCCGTCGGCACGGCGATGAGGAGGCTCATGAGCGAGAAGAAGGGCAGCAGCACCGTGCCGGTGGTGAACATGTGGTGCGCCCACACCCCCGTCGAGAGCGCGGCGATGGACATCGTGGCGAAGGCCATCCCCTTGTAGCCGAAGACGGGCTTCCTCGAGAAGACCGGGAAGATCTCGGTCACGATCCCGAAGTACGGAAGGGCGAGGATGTAGACCTCGGGGTGACCGAAGAACCAGAAGAGGTTCTGCCACAGCACCGCCGATCCGCAGGCATGGGGGTCCGGCAAGCCGGTGACGCTATGACAGCCCGTGACCGAATAGATCATCGTCCCGAAGTGGCGGTCGCAGAAGAGCATGACCAGTGCCGCGGTGAGCACCGGGAAGGCGATGAGGATGAGCATCGCGGTGATCAGCATGTTCCAGGTGAAGATCGGCATCCGGAACATGGTCATGCCCGGGGCGCGCAGGTAGAAGATCGTGGCGACGATGTTGACCCCGGTGAAGATCGCCGAGAACCCCGTGAGGAGGACGGCCATGATCCACAGGTCCTCGCCCATCCCCGGGGTGTAGGTCGAGGTCGACAGCGGGGCGTAGGCGACCCAGCCGAAGTCCGCCGAGCCTCCGGCGACGCCGAAGCCCATGAGCATCATGATCGAGCCGCCGAGGTAGAGCCAGTAGCTGAGGGCGTTCAGCCTCGGGAACGCCATGTCGGGGGCACCGACTTGGAGTGGGACGACGTAGTTGGCCAGGCCCCCGAAGGCAAAGGGCCCGGCGAACAGGTACAGCATGAGGCTGCCGTGCATGGTGAACAGCTGGTTGTACTGCTGGAACGAGATGAACGTGCCGTGCGGTGTGGTGAGCTGCACGCGGATGCCGAGCGCCAGCAGCCCGGCGATGTAGAACAGCGCGATCGAGGTGATCATGTAGCTCATCCCGATCACCTTGTGGTCCGTCGTCGTGATCCACTTCATGAGCCCGGTCGGGCCGTGCTCCTCGTGGGCGTGGGGGAGCTCCCCCAGGGCCACCCGCGGGACGATCACGTCGGTCACGAGCCCGAGCCTCCTCCCCCGGACGTGCCCGTCGCAGTGGATCGGTGAGTGTGCACCCAGTTGGTGAACTGCGCGGGCGTCACGACCTTCACCCGGAAACGCATCAAGGAGTGGTAGAGGCCGCAATACTGCGTGCACTGCCCCCGGTAGGTGCCCAGTGTGTGGAGGTTCACCGTGAACTTGTTGGTGATGCCGGGCTGCGCGTAGCGGCTGAAGTCGAAGGCAGGGACGTAGAAGCCGTGGATGACGTCGTTGGAGTGGAGCGCGATCCGGATCGTCTCGTCCCGCGGCAGGACCATCTCAGGATCCTGCAGCTCGACTCCCATGACTGTCACGTCCTGCTTTATGTAGTGGAACCGCCAGCCCCACTGGAACGCGGTGACCCTCACCGACAGCTGGGGGGCAGGCAGGGCGTCCACGTTGTTCTCGGTCACGAAGGTGAACCCGAACAGGATCAGCACCGCGACGATCGGGAGTGCCGTGTAGATGATCTCGAGCACGGTGTGGTACTGGGTCTGGCGAGGGATCGCGTCGGATCGCCGGTGGTAGCGGATGGACGCCCAGGCAATGAGCGCGAAGACGATGAGGAAGACCACGAGGCCCGCGATGAAGAACCCCTGCCAGAGCTTGATGGAGTCCTGCCCCTGGGTCGTGATCGGCTTGTTCTCTCCGAAGTCGGGGAGGTTGCACCCTGCAAGGAGGAGGCCGCCGGCAGCCGCCACGACCACTCCCCAGAGGCGAGATGGACGGGAGCGGAGCCTCCCGCGTGGAGGTGTCGCGGCGTCGGGCGACGGCATCTCGGGCGTGCCGACGGGACTGCCGAGGGGCGACGGATCCACGGTTGGGAGACTAGCCAACCGGCTCCGAGAATTCGAAGTAGCAGCTAGAAGGGGTGCGCTATGAGGACGTGCTATCCGACGCGGGTGCAGTGTCGCCCGCGGCCTGCTCCTTCATGCCCTTTTCGAACTCCCGCTTGGCCGAGCCGAGGTTCCGGGCGAGCTTCGGGATCGCTGCGCCCCCGAAGAGGACGACCGCCAAGACGATGAGGACGATGAGGAGGTCGGGGCCGAAGATGTCTGCCAGCATCGCTGTCTCCTTGCTCCTGCAGGCATATGCC
>JBOGGB010000029.1:0-2249 GCA_050743605.1 Acidimicrobiales bacterium | reverse complement strand
AGCCCCAGGTGACCTGGAGCGCCGCATAACCTTCGCGCTCGGGAGTCTTCACTTGGACGATGCGCACCGGCGCGACGCGTAGCACCGTCACCGGGACGGCGCGATTCTGCCCGTCCCAGACCTGGGTCATGCCGACCTTCTCGCCGACGATCGCCTTCGTTGCCACGTCTCTCCCTCGCGCCCCGGTCTGCCCGTGCGCACGCCAACGCTCCGCCCGGAGTAACCCGAGCGGAGCGCTCGTCCTGTGTTGGCCAGAGGTTCCCCCCCGCCCCCGAAGGGTGCGAGGGGCGCTCCGGCACGTCTGCTGGGTCGGCGCTGCAGTCCACGCCCCGGCCGTCCACCAGCGGGCGACCGGGCTGCCATGTTAGCGGACGGCCGGTGAGGACGCCAAGCCCTCGACCAGGTGGAACCGTTATGCGGTCTGTATCTTGATCTCGATGTCCACTCCCGCGGGAAGGTCGAGGCGCTGGAGCGAGTCGACGGTCTTGGGCGTGTGCTCGACGATGTCCACCAGCCGCTTGTGGACACGCATCTCGAAGTGCTCGCGGCTGTCTTTGTACTTGTGCGGCGAACGGATCACCGTGTAGCGGTGCTTGTCCGTCGGCAGGGGCACAGGGCCCTGCACCTTCGCCTGGGTGCGGAGAACCGTCTGGACGATCTTCTCAGTCGACTGGTCGAGAATCTCGTGGTCGTAGGCCTTTAGCCTGATCCGGATCTTCTGTCGGCTGCCGTCGGCCATGACTGCTCGGTGTCCTCGCGCTCTCTTGTCCCGGAACGTCCTACTTGAGGATCTTCACGACCCGGCCGGAGGCGACGGTCCGTCCGCCCTCGCGGATGGCGAACCGCAGTCCCTCGTCCATCGCGATCGGCTTCCCGAGCTCCACGGTGATCTCGGTGTTGTCGCCGGGCATCACCATCTCGGTGCCCTCGGCGAGCGCGATGGACCCGGTCACGTCAGTGGTCCGGAAGTAGAACTGCGGGCGGTAGTTCGTGAAGAACGGCTTGTGCCGCCCACCCTCTTCCTTGGTGAGGACGTAGATCGCCGCCTCGAACTCCGCGTGCGGGGTAATGGAGCTCGGCTTGCATAGCACCTGCCCGCGCTCGACGTCCTCCTTCTTCGTGCCGCGGAGCAAGGCGCCAATGTTGTCCCCCGCACGGCCTTCGTCGAGGAGCTTGCGGAACATCTCGACCCCGGTGACGGTCGTCTGTTGCGTGTCTCTGAGCCCCACGATCTCCACGACGTCGCCCACGTGCACGACGCCCTGCTCCACCTTTCCGGTCACGACCGTGCCGCGCCCGGTGATGGACATGACGTCCTCGACCGGCATGAGGAACGGCCTCTCGACGTCTCGGATGGGCTCGGGGATCCACTCGTCCACGGCGTCCATGAGCTCGACGATCTTCGGCGTCCACTCGGTATCACCTTCGAGCGCCTTGAGCGCGCTGACACGCACGACCGGAGCGTCGTCACCGGGGAATGTGTACTCGTTCAGCAGCTCGCGGACCTCGAGCTCGACGAGATCGAGGAGCTCGGGGTCGTCGACCATGTCGGCCTTGTTGAGCGCGACCACGATGTAAGGCACTCCGACCTGGCGGGCGAGGAGGACGTGCTCACGGGTCTGGGGCATCGGGCCGTCCGCGGCCGACACGACCAGGATGGCCCCGTCGACCTGCGCAGCGCCGGTGATCATGTTCTTGATGTAGTCGGCGTGGCCCGGCATGTCGACGTGGGCGTAGTGTCGCTTCGCCGTCTCGTACTCGACGTGGGCAATCGAGATGGTGATGCCGCGCTGCTTCTCCTCCGGAGCCTTGTCGATCTGGTCGAACGGGGTGAAGGCGACGTTCGGGTTCTGCTCCGACAGCACCTTGGTGATGGCTGCCGTCAGCGTGGTCTTGCCATGGTCGATGTGCCCCATCGTCCCGACGTTCACGTGAGGCTTCGAGCGCTCGAACTTCTTCTTGGCCATCTCCTCGAACTACTCCCTGATCTCGGGCGGTGCCCCCGTGGGCCCGCCGGCGGCGGTGGTCCGCCCGTGGTGGTGTCTGTCTTCTTCGTGCCGGAGCCGGGAGGCCGGCTACTCGCCGCGTGCCCGGGCGATGATCTCCTTGGCGATCGAGTCGGGCACTTCGTTGTAGGCGTGGAACTGCATCGTGTACGTGGCTCGACCCTGGGTACGCGAACGCAGATCGGTAGCGTAGCCGAACATGTCGGCAAGCGGTACCTGCGCCCTCACGACGTGGCTGTTCCC
>JBOGGB010000028.1:0-1937 GCA_050743605.1 Acidimicrobiales bacterium | reverse complement strand
CGCAACAGGACCCGCTGGTGGGCGGCGAACTCGCACGACGTCGAGATCGACCGGCAGGGTCGGATGGCGATCCCGACGCATCTCCGGGAGTTCGCGTCCTTGGACGGAGACATCCTGGTGCACGGTGCGATCGACCGCATCGAGTTGTGGAGCCCCTCGGTATGGCAGGAACGGGTCGCCCCGGAGGAACGGTGGTTCCTCGAGGCGGACTGACGCAGGGACCGAGAGAAACAGAAGACGGAGCGCACAAGGAGGTACACAGAGGCCAGGAACACCAGCAGACCCTCGCGAAACGGCGCCACTGCCACTGGACGTCCGCGCGGCGACGGATCATGCGCAGCCCCTCGACCGGCATGGTGGAAGACTTCTTCTCCGCCCTCTTCTGCTCTGGTCGCCTAGGGACCTATCCCCGGGGAGCCTCGCTCGTCGAGGGGCTGCAGATGGCCCGGAACTTCGCACACGACCCCGTCATGGTGGACGAGGTGGTCGCACTCTTCGGGCCGGTGCCCGCCGGCGTGGTCGTCGACGGGACCGCGGGGGGCGCCGGGCACGCCGAGGCCCTTCTCGACGCGCACGCCCACCTGGGCGTGCTGGCCCTCGACCGGGACACGGACGCCGCGGCGGCGTCCGTGCAGCGGCTCGCGCGCTTCGGGAGCCGGGCAGTGGTGCGACACACGACGTTCGACCGCATGGAGGAGGTCTTCGACGAAGAGGCGTCGCGCCCGGGGTCGTGGCCGCAGTGGGCGGCGGGGCCAGCGGTCTCGGGCGTGCTCCTTGACCTCGGTCTGAGCTCGCCCCAGCTCGACAGGCCGGAGCGCGGCTTCTCGTACCGCATGTCCGGGCCTGTCGACATGCGCATGGACACGACGGCCGGTCCGAGTGCAGCAGATCTCGTCAACAGCGCAAGCGAAGAGGAGCTCTCGACCCTCTTCGCGGCCAACGGAGAAGGACGGTTCGCCAGACGGATCGCTCGGGAGATCGCTCGAGCGAGACCGATCACGACGACGAGTGAGCTCGCCGGGATCGTGGCGCAGGCGGTGCCGGCTCCCGCACGCCGGCGCGGCCACCCTGCTCGCCGGGTCTTCCAGGCACTTCGGATTGCCGTGAACGATGAGCTCTCGCAGCTCTCGCGGGCTCTTCCGGCCGCACTGAGGATGCTGGCTCCGACTGCGCGTCTGGTCGTCGTCTCGTACCACTCAGGCGAGGACCGCCTCGTCAAGGCGGCCTTCGCCGAGGCGGTCACCGGCGGCTGCACCTGTCCTCCCAGGCTCCCCTGTGTGTGCGGAGCGCGACCTGCTCACGAGCTCGTGTTCCGGGGCGCGCGGAAGCCGTCGGCGGCCGAGGTCACACGGAATCACCGCTCGAAGAGCGCGAGGCTCCGCGCCATCCAACGAAGTCCCGCCGCGTGAGCGTTGCGGCACAACGGGAGAGGGCAGCCGCCGTCGGCGCCGAGGTCGTATCGCGCTCGGCGGCACAGCCGGCATGGCGCGAGGACGCCCGTCGACCGTCGCTCGAGGTGGTGGCGAACCGGAGGCGGCGCACCCGACGCCGCTTCCTCGCCCCGCTGCTGTCCGCCGCGGCGGTGAGCGGCAGTTTGCTGCTGGTCGTGATCGGCCACGCCGAGCTCGCGCAGGGTCAGGTGCGGCTCGCGAGCGTGCAGGCCGCGATCACATCGGCGCAGCTGCTCCACGCGCACCAGGTTCTCGCCGTCGCCAGGCTGGAGAACCCCGCTCGCATCCTGGGGGAGGCCGAGGGCAGCCTCCACATGGCATCGCCATCTCAGCTGCACCAGCTGGCCCACGTGCCCCTCGGGGTCCAGCTGCCGGCTCCGCACGTCGCGGCATCGACGGGTGGCACAGCCGCACCTGAGACCGCGTCGAGCGGGTGACCCCGACGTCGACGGCGACGCGCCCCGCGCCGCCCGTCCGCCGACGCCC
>JBOGGB010000027.1:0-3045 GCA_050743605.1 Acidimicrobiales bacterium | reverse complement strand
CGTCGACGCTGCGGTCGCGCTCATGGCGGCTGCACGCCGACCGGTGATCTACGCAGGAGGGGGGATCCTGAAGGCACGTGCATCAGAGGCGCTGAGGGCGCTCGCGGAGCGGACGGGCTTCCCCGTGGTCACCACGCTGATGGCGCGTGGGGCCTTCCCTGACTCCCACCCACAGTGTCTCGGGATGCCGGGCATGCACGGCAACTACACCGCGGTCACCGCGATGCAGCGCTCGGACCTGCTCGTGACGCTCGGCGCTCGCTTCGACGACCGCGTTACGGGACGAGTCGACGCGTTCGCTCCGGAGGCGAAGGTCGTGCACGTCGACGTGGACGCTGCCGAGCTGCACAAAGTGCGCCGAGCGGACGTCGCGATCGCCGGCGACTGCGGGGTGGTGATCGAGGCGCTCTTGGAGGCGGCCGCGCCAGGGTTCGGTGGGGAGGACGCCGCATCTCGCATCGGGACATGGTGGGAACAGCTTCGACGTTGGCAGCGCGAGGTCCCTCTCCACTACGAGCGGCACGACGGACCTCCGATCAAGCCGCAGATGGTGATCGAGACGTTACGCGACCTGTCGCCTCCGGAGACGATCGTCGTGTCCGGAGTCGGCCAGCACCAGATGTGGGCTTCGCAGTACTGGCGGTTCGACCATCCCAACACGTGGGTCAACTCGGGGGGAGCGGGCACCATGGGATTCGTGGTGCCGGCCGCGATCGGCGCCAAGGCGGGCCGTCCCGAGCGCACCGTCTGGGCGATCGACGGCGACGGCTGCTTCCAGATGACGGCGCAGGAGCTCGTCACCGCGACTGCGGAGCGCATCCCGATCAAGGTCGCGATCTTGAACAACGCGTACCTCGGGATGGTCCGGCAGTGGCAGGAGATGTTCTACGGTGAGCGCTATTCCGAGGTGTACCTCTCTCCCGACCTGCCCGACTACGTGAAGTGGGCGGAAGCCATGGGAGCAGTGGGCATACGGGTCGACTCGCCCGAAGAGGTCGCACCCGCGATCGAGAAGGCGAACGACGTGGACGACCGCCCGGTCGTGGTCGACTTTCGTACCGACGCCTTCGAGAAGGTCTTCCCGATGGTCCCGGCGGGCGCGTCCAACGACGACGTCGTGGTGCACCCCGCGCACGCGGAGCGAGCAGACGCGCAGCGGATTGCGTGGGAGCGCCTGGTGGCGGAGCAGCGTCTGTGAGCGCGAGCAGCGTGCCGGTGGAGCGGCACCACATCCTGACGGTCCTCGTGGAGAACAAGGCAGGCGTGCTCGCACGCGTCGCAGGGCTTTTCTCTCGCCGCGGCTACAACATCTTCTCGCTCGCGGTCGCACCGACCGACGACGACCGTTTCAGCCGCATCACCATCGTCGTGGACGTGGAGTCGGCACCTCTCGAGCAGGTCGTGAACCAGCTCGACAAGCTGGTGAACGTGGTCACCATCTCCGAGCTCACCCCGGCGGCCGCGGTGCAGCGCGAGCTCCTGCTCGCCACCGTGGCGGCCGCCCCTGCGGAGCGCTCGCAGGTGATCCAGCTCGTGGGCGTGTTCGGAGGAGAGGTGGTCGACGTCGGCACCGACCGGCTCACCGTGATGCTGGCCGGTACTCCGGACAAGTTGGACGGCTTCGAGGGCCTGC
Organism: Acidimicrobiales bacterium; assembly: GCA_050743605.1. Classification (GTDB taxonomy): domain Bacteria; phylum Actinomycetota; class Acidimicrobiia; order Acidimicrobiales; family RAAP-2; genus JAJYVT01. The sequence continues at coordinate 1,412 of JBOGGB010000027.1, read as the reverse complement.
TCGCCACCTACGAGGTGGAGGACTTGCAGCGCACCGGCAGGGTGGCTCTGCCTACCATCGACGTCTCGCCGCCGACGCATGAGCGCCGGCGACGGCTCGCGGCCGTCGACCCCCGGGCAGTCGGCTGACGGCGATCGGGCTGATCCGGCTGATCCGGCGATCCGGTTATCCGGTTGACGAGAGATCCAGAGAGAAAGACCAGAAAGGAACACCGAGCGATGGCGACCTTGTACTACGAGTCCGACGCCGACCCTGCGCTGATCCGCGCCCGGAAGGTCGCCGTCCTGGGGTACGGCTCGCAGGGCCACGCCCATGCGCGGAACCTCGCCGAGTCCGGCGTCGACGTGCGGGTCGGCCTGCGGGAGGGATCGGGGAGCCGCAAGAAGGCGGATGAGGCCGGGTTGCGGGTGACGTCGGTCGCCGATGCGGCGGCCGAGGCCGACGTCGTGATGGTTCTCCTGCCCGACACGGAGCAGAAGGCGGTCTACGACGCCGAGGTCGAGCCGCACCTCTCTGCCGGCAAGTGCCTCATGTTCGCCCACGGGTTCAACATCCGGTTCGGGCAGATCGTCCCTCCGTCCGACGTCGACGTGACGATGGTCGCGCCCAAGGGGCCCGGCCACCTCGTCCGGCGCACCTACACCGAAGGGGCGGGCGTCCCGAGCCTCGTGGCGGTGCACCAGGACGCGACCGGCTCCGCACACGCGCTCGCGCTCAGCTACGCGCACGCGCTGGGCGCCACCCGTGCGGGCGTGCTCGACACGACCTTCGCCGAGGAGACCGAGACCGACCTCTTCGGCGAGCAGGCGGTGCTGTGCGGCGGGATGACCGCGCTCGTGACGGCAGGCTTCGAGACGCTCGTCGAGGCGGGCTACCAGCCGGAGGTCGCGTATTACGAGTGCCTGCACGAGCTGAAGCTGATCGTCGATCTGATCTGGGAGGGCGGGATCGAGCGCATGCACTACTCGATCTCCGACACCGCCGAGTACGGGTCGCACACGGTCGGCCCGAAGGTCGTCGACGAGCACGTGCGCGAGAACATGCGCGCTGCGCTGGGCGCTGCTCGCGCCGGCATGGTCGTGACGACCTTCGCCGAGGAGACCGAGACCGACCTCTTCGGCGAGCAGACCGTGCTCTGCGGCGGTGTCACGCAGCTGATCCAGCTCGCCTTCGAGACGCTGACCGAGGCCGGCTATCAGCCCGAGGTCGCTTACTACGAGTGCCTGCACGAGCTGAAGCTGATCACCGACCTGATCTGGGAGGGCGGCATCGAGCGCATGCACTACTCGATTTCCGACACCGCCGAGTACGGATCGCACAAGGTCGGGCCGACCGTCGTCGACGAGCACGTGCGCGAGAACATGCGCGCCGCGCTCGGCGAGATCCGCGACGGCACGTTCGCACGCGACTGG
>JBOGGB010000026.1:0-2337 GCA_050743605.1 Acidimicrobiales bacterium | reverse complement strand
GCGCCGACCCGGTCACGCCGCGGCCGAGGAGGCGGCGCCGGCGGCGGCGCGTGGTCCTCCTCGCCGTGGCCGTGCTGGTGGCGGGGTACCTGACGGTGACGGGCGTCTGGTTCGTCGCGCCGCCGCTCGGCACGGTGGCGCATCCGCAGGCGGTCGTCGTGCTGGGCGGCTACGGCAACCGGGTCGCCCGCGGCTTCGAGATCGCCCTGCGGGACGGCGCCGGCACGGTCGCCGTCTCGAGGCCGTCGCGTTCGTGGTGCCCGCCGGGGCCGCCGGGCGTCGACGTCGTGTGCTTCGTGCCCGATCCCCTGAGCACGCGCGGGGAGGCGCGCGCCGTCGCGCGGCTCGCACGTGCCCACCACTGGAGCCGCCTGGTCGTGGTGGCCGGGACGACCCAGGTCGTGCGCGCCCGCGTCCGGCTGGAGCGCTGCTTCTCGGGGCAGCTCGCCTTCAGCGGGGTGGACCCGAGCGGCGTGCTCTCGTGGGCCTACGAGGTCTTCTACGACCAGGCCGCGCTCGCGAAGGCGCTCGTGTGGCAGTACGGCTGCTGATCCGGGTCCCCGAGCCCTAGGCCGGCCGCGCGGGTTGGCGGCGCGCGTAGTAGCGCCGCGAGGCGGACTTCAGGGCGACGAGCAGCTTCGTGGCCACCACGTCGAGCGGGTTCTTCCCGAGGACGACGACCACCGACTCCACCCGCCGACGCTCAGGGAAAAGGCGGAGCAGGACCTCGTTGCCCTCGTAGGTGCACGTGTCGATCCACGTCCCCTCCGTCTGGTCGTGGAAGACCTGCAACGACTCCGTACCGAGCAGCACTCCTGGTGTGTACCGAGCGTACTGCTCGTCGTAGCTGATCTTCGTGAGGAAGATTCCCTCGCCGGAGCTGAGCCAGACCTGCATTGCGATGGTCGTCCCTGCGACCTCCAGCGCGAGCAAGTGCACCCGCCCGCCGGCTCCGAAGCGAAGGCACATGTCGCTGAACGCGCCGACCTCTCCGGCCGTCGTGGTCATCGCGACGCCGGACCGGCCCTTGTACCCCGCCGCCTCCAGCGCGACGTACTCGGCCACGGCGGCCGGGTCCGAGGCGTCGCGCACGACGAGCCCGACCTCCGCGCCGCCGAAGCGCTCGGAGAGCCGCTTACGACGCCGCCGGAGGTCGGCGCGCGACTTCGTGCTGTGGAGCTCGTCGTAGTCGCGGGCGGGGCGCCTCCTGAGGAACCCCCGCTCGAAGGTGTGGATCACGCTGAGGGAGAAGCCTGCGCGCCGGGCGGCCTCCCGCAGCGCGGCGGCGACCGGGCCGTCTGCGTTCACGATATCCACGAAGAGCGCTCGGAACCCTCCGGCACGGCGCGACCGCGACAGGCCCTCCAAGAGCACGACGAGCGCGCCCGCGCCCGCAGAGAGGTCCGCGAGCGGCGTGCCCAGCGTCTGCATCCTCCGCACGTGGGAGTTCACCATCGGATAGGGGACGCGCCACAGCCTCGTGTGCCAGACGTCCCACACCGGAAGGGCGGCCATGAACCGGTCGCCCTCCTCGGCGACCGCGAGCTGGACGCGGTCCCCCCGGGGATCGTGGCGGGCGATGGGGACCAGGCAGTCGGGCTCGAAGAAGGGGTTCGGCTCGGCAGCCCGCCCCGCCAGTGCGCGCCAGGCCCGCTCGTCGTCCTCGGTCAGCGCGCGGAGTGGGATCAGTCGGAAGTGCATATTCGGGCCCAGGATACGAGGAGTGGCATGGCGGGCTTGGCTGTGTTGGGCAAACTTTGACGCGCCATAGCGGTCGCTGTGGCAACGCCGGTCGAAACTTGCGCAGGAGCGGTGGCGGGGGCCACCGGGGTGGAGACGACAATGAACGCAGATGGCGGAGATGCGCCCCAGACGGACCGCGGCGGCAGAGGAGCAGGATTCGAAGTGAACGACGACCCTGCCGCCTACCTCGACCTGGTCGACCCCGCGCTGGTCGCCTATCTCGACGAGCGCGGGGAGATCTCGCCCGCGGCGGTCCGGCATGTGCAGTGCTATGCCCTGGCGCTGGTCCAGGGCCTCGTCGTGCCGGAGCAGGTGCACGAGGACTGGCCCCACTTCTTCCCGCTCGTGGTCGCCTTCGTGCTCGCCTACGGCTCCTCCCGGCTGGAGGGCCTTGCCCGGGACACCGCGATCTTCGAGGGCGGCGGGGACGACCCGCTGACCCAGCCCGACCGCCTCCCTGGTGCGATCGAGGACCGCGGCGAGGAGCTCGTCGATGTCCAAGAACGCGAGACCCGGGTCGGTGATCGCCTCGATCGAGCGGAGCATGGTCGACGCCCTGCCGAGCTCGGAGCGGAGCCGCCGGTCGGCAGCCCT
>JBOGGB010000025.1:0-4667 GCA_050743605.1 Acidimicrobiales bacterium | reverse complement strand
GCGTGGGAGAACGTGACGACCGCGAGCTGGGAAGCGTCCCCGCGCGCTATTCGAGGCGCAGGCTCCCGGCCGCCCGAGCCCGCCGACGCCGTCGAGGAGATCTCGGCAGGTGGCTCGGCCGCAACGTTCATCAGGCCCAGGGTGGCACGCGGGCAGACCTGCCCGCACCAGTGGCGGTACCGTGGCATCCGTGCGCGTCATCGCCGGCTCGAGCCGGGGGCGCCGGCTCCCGGCCCACCTGCCCGGGGCCGTGCGGCCCACCTCGGATCGGGTACGGGAGGCCATCTTCGACGTGCTCGGATCGATGGGCGGCGTCGAGGGCGCATCGGTGCTCGACCTGTTCTGCGGCAGCGGCGCGCTGGGTGCCGAGGCGCTCTCACGTGGGGCGTCGGCGGTGACCTTCGTCGACCACGACGCCGCCGCGCTTGCCGCGGTCCGGACGAACCTGGCCGCCACGGACCTCGTGGGTCCCGGTGCGTCGCTCGTACGCGCCGAGCTCCCGGGGTGGCTGGGACGGGCCCCCCACGTCGAGCTGGCGCTCTGTGATCCGCCGTACGCGTTCGACGACTGGCGCACCCTCCTGTCGTTGCTCGACGCCGACGTCGCCGTGCTGGAGTCGGGGGCCGAGATCGAGGTGCCGGGAGGCTGGATGGTCGCGAGATCTCGTCGGTACGGCGGTACGCTCGTCACCGTGGCCCGCATGTCAGACGTACCTGCGACCGGGACACGCGGGGGCCGGCAGTGAGCGTGGCCCTCTTCCCGGGGTCCTTCGACCCCTTCCACAACGGCCATCTCGAGGTGGTCGAGCGAGCGTCCCGCCTGTTCGACGATGTCGTGGTCGCCGCGCTCAGGAACCCGCAGAAGGGTGAGCCTCTCTTCACGATCGACGAGCGCATCGAGATTCTCTACGACTCCCTCGCGCATCTCGACCGTGTGCGGATCGTCGGCGTCGCGACCCTGCTCGTGAACGTCGCACGCGAGGTGGGCGCTTCCGCGATCGTCCGGGGGCTGCGCGCGGTGTCGGACTTCGAGAACGAGCTGCAGATGGCTCAGATGAACCGGCAGCTCTCCGGCGTGGAGACCATCTTCATCCCGACGAGCGCGCCGTGCTCGTTCATCGCATCGAGGCTCCTACGAGAGGTCGCCAGGTTCGGTGGGGACGTCTCTGCGTTCGTGCCCAAGACCGTGGCGCTCCGCTTCGAGGCGAAGTTCCCCGCTCCCGACCCGGTCCGGGCAGCCGGCCAAGCCCCAGAGCCGGGCCGGTAGCGTGACGGACCTCTTCGAAGACGCACACGACGACGCCGCCGGGCTCGCCGCCACCGAGGGGGGTCGCGGCGCCGAAGAGCTGGTCCGGAGAGCGATCGACGTCGTGAGCACCGCGAAGGCGATGCCGCTCTCCGCGTCGGTGCTCGTCTCCCGCGAGGAGCTGCTGGAGCTGCTCCAGTCGGCGCTGGACCGCCTTCCCGACGAGCTGCGCCAGGCGCGTTGGCTGCTGCGCGAGAAGGAGGAGTTCCTCGCCGACCGGGCGCGTGAGGCGGAGGCACTGATGGCGGACGTGCGGGCCCAGGCGGAGCACATGGTCTCCCGCTCCGAGATGGTGCGCCAGGCCAAACTGGTCGCCCAGAGGATCCTCGACGACGCCAACGACGAGGCGCGTCGGCTGCGTCACGAGGCTGAGGACTACTGCGACCAGAAGCTCGCGGGGATGGAGATCGTCCTGGACCGGATCACGAAGACGGTGCGCGCCGGGCGCGAGAAGCTCCAGGCCACCGTCGCCGTGGCGGCGCCGGTCGACATGGCGGGTGCGGATGGGGAGGAATCAGGCTTCTTCGACCAGGACCTCGCGTAAGCGGACATGCCGCCCGTCCGCGGGCATGGAGACGGGCAGGAAAGGAGGTGCAGGTGGACCCGTTCGTGGTGCACGTGGCCAAGCTCCGCAGGGTGCACGGCGCCCGATGGCACGAGGTGCGCACCGGACCGGTGGACTGCGAGGGCGTGATCGTCGCGCGCTCGCGCGCCGACAGCTCGGTGCCCCAGGGCGCCGAGGCCGTCTGCGAGGTGACGCTCGAATCGTTTGCGGGGGGCGTGATGGTGACGGGAACCGTGGGCGCTCGCTGGGAGGGGCTGTGCCGCCGCTGCGCGTCGCCCGTGGGGGGGATGCTGCGGATCCCCGTCCGGGAGCGGTTCGCCGAGCAGCGCGGCCGCGACCCTGAGGACGAGGAGGCCTATCCCATCGTCGACGACGAGCTCGATCTCGGCCCGATGGTTCGGGACGCGGTCGTCCTCGAGCTCCCGCTCGCCCCGCTCTGCCGCGAGGGCTGCCAGGGCCTCTGTCCCGGCTGCGGCTGCGACCGCAATGAGGAGCGCTGCCACTGCGAGGCGCCGCGTGACCCGCGGTGGGCTAACCTCGACGTGCTCCGGTCGGCCAAGTAGCCGGCGCGCGTACCGACCCGGCGTCCTGCCGCCGCTCGTCCGGAGCCGAGCTGCCTCGGCAAGGGCCCGGGGCCCCGAGCTCGCCGGCCGAGGTGGCCGGCACGGACCTGGAGTGCACCGACGATGGCCGTTCCGAAGAAGAAGACATCCAAGGCGAGGGGAAAGAGCCGACGCGCCGCCAACTGGCGGCTCGACCCGCCCGCGCGCAGCATCTGTCCCCATTGCCGCCAAGCGAAGGTGCCGCACGTGGTCTGCCCGAACTGCGGGTGGTACAAGGGCCGCCAGGCGGTCGAGGTCGACTGACGTGGCGCGCCGGACCCGCTCGAGGGAGCCGGCCCCCCGCTCGGTGCCGCTTTCCTCGCTCCCGGTCGCCGTCGACGCCATGGGGGGGGACAAGGCACCTGCCGAGATCGTCGCAGGGGCGCGCAAGGCGGCAGAGGAGGGGATCCCGGTGGTGCTCGTCGGGGTCCCCGACCTTCTCGGCGACACCGGCGACCTCCAAGTGGTCGCCGCCACCGAGGTCGTCGGCATGGACGAGGACCCTGCGCAATCGGTGCGCCGCAAGAAGGACTCGTCGCTCGTGCGTGTCGCCGAGCTGGTGCGCGACGGCGCCGCCTCGGCGATGGTGAGCGCGGGCAACACCGGGGCGACCATGGCCTCGGCGCTCCTCAGGATGGGGCGGCTTCCCGGCGTCGTCAGGCCCTGCATCGCCACGCCTTTGCCGCGGCTCGGACGTGCGCCGGCGGTGCTCGTCGACGCGGGTGCGAACGCCGAGTGCACCAGCGCGATGCTCCTCCAGTTCGCCCAGATGGGTGCTGCGTACGCCGCCGCCCGCTACGGCGTGGACGATCCCTCGGTGGCCCTCCTGTCGATCGGGGAGGAGGCGAGCAAGGGGACGCCCCTCGTGAAGGAGACCCACGCGCTGCTCTCGCAGGCTCCTGGCCTCCGGTTCGTCGGCAACCTGGAGGGCCGGGACCTCCTCCCGTGCCGCGCCGACGTGGTGGTGACCGACGGGTTCACGGGCAACGTCACGCTCAAGGCCCTGGAGGGCGCCCTGCGCTTCATCGTCCAGACCCTGTTCGGCGTGTTCCAGACCGACGACCAGACGACCGCCGCTTCCGAGGTGCTCCTCCCGCATCTTCTCCCGATCGCCGCGCAGCTCGACCCCGAGAACACCGGCGGGGCGATGCTCCTCGGCGTCGACGGTGTCTGCGTCATCAGCCACGGGTCCTCGAGCGCCACCGCTATGCACAACGCGGTCCGCATCGCCTACGACCTGGCGGGCCGGGACCTCGCCTCGCTCCTGGCGGCCGCCGTCGGGAGCGCCCGCGCGGAGGGGTCGGGAGCCGGCGGCGCCCCCGTATAATCGGCGCTCGGTAACATCCCAGCGATCAGACCCGTCGACCCAGGAGCCCCCGTGCCCGCTGAGACCCACACCGAGCACGGTCCTCTCGACCGCCACGCGGTGTTCGAGCTGGTCAGGGACCAGCTCGCCGACATCCTCGAGACCGATCCGTCGCTGATCCGGGAGGGATCGGCCTTTGCCGAGGACCTCGACGCGGATTCCCTCGCGCTCATCGAGCTGGTCGAGGCCATCGAAGAGGAGCTGGGGGAACGCTCCGTGGGCTTCCGCATCGACGACGAAGACCTGGAGGACCTTCGCACCGTTCGGGATGCCGTCGACTATGTCGTCGCCAAGCTCGGAGAGAGCTGACCCAGCCCAGGTGGAGGCCATCTACGAAGGCGCGGCGAGGCTCGCGGGACGCCTCGGACACGAGCGCGCGACCCCCTCGCTCTTCCAGCAGGCCCTCTCGCACCGCAGCTGGTGCGCGGAGCAAGGCGGTCTGCCGTCGAACGAGCGGCTGGAGTTTCTGGGCGACGCCGTCCTCGGCCTCGTCGTCGCCGAGTACTGCTACCGGCGGTTCCCCCAGATGCCCGAGGGCGAGCTGGCAAAGGTGAGGGCCGCAGTCGTGAACGCCAGAGTCCTCGCCGAGGTCGCCGATCAGCTCGGGATCGGGGGTGCGCTCCTGCTCGGCAAAGGCGAGGAGGCGTCGGGGGGCCGGACCAAGCCGTCGATCCTGGCCGACTCGCTGGAGGCCGTGATCGGCGCCCTCTACCTCGAGGCGGGATGGACCGCGGCCGAGGAGGTGATCCTCGGGTTTCTCGGGCCCCGCATCGAACGGGCGGCGGCCAAGCCCGACGACTTCGACCAGAAGGGGCTGCTCCAGGAGCTC
>JBOGGB010000024.1:0-2682 GCA_050743605.1 Acidimicrobiales bacterium | reverse complement strand
CCGCAAGGCGCGACACGCGATGGCGTCTCGGGGCTCCGACCGAGAGCCGGCGCTTTCGGACGTCTACCCGCACCCGCAGGAGCGCACCTTCTCGATCGTTCCCCCGCATCGCACCGTCAACCCCCTCAATGGAACCTTAGCCCTCATCGTTCACATCTCGACTGGATGCGAGCGGAGGAGCCTGGTCGTGACGACCAACCTCCCCTCGAGATTCCGTGGACCGAGGTGCCGGGCTCCAAGACGCCAGGGCACGGGTCAACGGGCCCGCCAAGCCAGCCGCGCGGACGGCGGAAGAGAACCTCACCACCGGCCAGCGCCACAGTGGATCCTGGCCCACGGTCCCGGCGACGTGATCGGGATCCTGATGGTCCGCCCGACGCCGGCGGGACGGCCGCGTCGGAGCTCCAACCAGATCGACGAGGTCGGGAGCGAATCCAACTCACCTGAGGAGGGCGGGACCCGCGGGCCGGATGAGCCATAGGAACAGAGACCTCACGAGCTGCAAGGACGGCCGGTCAGCCGCCCCGGACCAGCCGGTCCGGCTGGGCGGGCGCGAGTCGACGGCGCCTTCGAATCGTGGTGACAATTGGTATCGCCGGCTGCGCCGTAGCGGGAGGACTTCGAGCTTGGGCCGGCCACACCTGCAGGTGCGCAGCACCTGCTTTCGACCGCATCGAATGACCCGTACGGCGCGACGGTTCGTATAGGCCCCGCACCGACGTGACTGTTCCGCTGGTCAGCGACCTGCGTGGAGAAGACGATCTCCTATTGAACCTTCCCTGAGCGGCGGGAACGGATCAGTGCCCTTGGTCCGAGCTCCGTGCGGACGGTGATCAGACCCGGATCACCTCGACGCCGGGGATGGCCTCGTAGTCGTAGTCCTGGGTGACGACCGGGATCTGCTCGACGATCGCGGTGGCCGCCACAAGTGCGTCGAGGATCGGAACCCGGCGGCCACTGACGCGCAGGGCAGCGACGATCCGGGCGAACTGACGCGCTACCTCAGCATCTATTGGCAACGGATCCCACCTCGACTCAACGGCCGAAAGCGTGGCCACTCGCGCCGACCGATCATCGTTGTCGGCCATGAGCACGCCGACGGTCAGTTCGGCCAGCGTCACCACCGACACCTCGGTCTCGGTAACCCTTTTGATTTCGCCGAGAGGTCGACCTGCCTCCGTGGCAACGAAGAACGAAGTGTCGAGTAAGGCCCTCACAGGTCGTCGGTCGTGTCAGCAAGTAGGCCCCGCACGTCCTCGAGGAGGCCGCGGTCAGCGGCGTGGCGGGAAGCTACGGCGAGCGCCTCCGCCGTCGGCACCGCCCTCCGACGGCGGAGCGGCACGATTTCCGCTACGGGACGACGGTCGACCGTTACGGTCAACCGCTCGCCGCCTTCGACCCGGCGAAGCACCTCGCTGACCGTGTTTCGCAGGTCGCGGACGGATATCGAGTTGCCCATAGGCCCACTGTAGCATATGTGGCTACATGTGGCCACGCCAAGAAGTCCCTGTTCAGGCTTCCCTGGGCCGCGAGAACGCCTTGTCGGGCTGTGGCTGCCGACATCCCCTGTCAATGCAGCCCGAGGATGTTCTTCTGGGCTTCATCCACGGCATCGAGATCGGCTTCGCTGAGGAGGCCGCGCTTGGCCGACGACTGTCGGCTGGTGTGGGACCTCCTCGGAGTTGACCGCCCGGCGAATGACGAGCAGATCGAAGCAGTCGACTTCTATCCTGATGCCCTGCCGTGTCTCCGAGCCGCATGGGAGGCTGGGTACACGGTCGGGTTGGCAGGGAACCAGCCGGCGGGAGCCGAGGCCGCCCTTGGTCGACTGGGCCTGCCGGTCGACTTCGTCGCCTCGTCCGCCCGCTGGGGCGTCGGGAAACCCTCCCCGGTGTTCTTTGACCGCGTCAGCGACGAGGTGGCTGCGCTCGGAGCAGGTGGCCTACGTCGGAGACCGCCTCGACAACGACGTGCTCCCCGCCAAGGCGGCCGGCATGTTCGCAGTGCTCATACGTCGGGGACCGTGGGGTCATCTCCACGCCCATCGCGCCGAAGCGGCGTGCGCTGACGTCCGCATCGACTCGCTTGATGAGCTCGCGACGGCGATTCGAACAGAGGATCGTCAACCCTGACCGCGGCGACGGGACCTCTTTACGCGCTCTGGCGTAGCCGTGCCCCGTTGGAGTTGATGTCGACGGTGAAGTCCTCGTCGAGCGCAGCGGCGAGCCGTACCAGGGTGGACAGGGAAGGCTTGTGCTCGCCCGAATCGCACTCGACCTCTCGCGTCACGTAGCCCGCGAGTACGCCGGCCACCGAGCGCGGCGGCGTCATGTCGGGCTCCGGTCGTCGCTGGCCCTTCGAGGGCCTACCAGCCGCTTCGGGCGGTTCGTGACGGCAGGGTATACATCCCGCCGATCTTGCGGTCGGCCGGAGCCCGTGCCGAGGCCGACCAGTTCATCGGGGTGCAGCGCGCGTACAACTCGCGTGACCTCGATCCCGCCACGTGACAGGTCGACGTTCTCGTCGTGACGAACGGCTGCGGGCGGCTCGTCCGGTTCGGGCAGCGACGTCGGGCCGGCGCCGGTCAGGTCGGAGCGCCGGACGCGGACCACGACGAGCGCGACGATCAGCGCCAGCGCCAGGACGCCCGCCGAGACCAGGTAGCCCCCCGAGAACCCCGTG
>JBOGGB010000023.1:0-2742 GCA_050743605.1 Acidimicrobiales bacterium | reverse complement strand
GCGCAGCACCAGGTACTCGCGCTTCTGGCCGAAGGCCACCTTGGTCTCCCGCTTCTCCACGACGGCTGCGCCGTGGTGGGGGTAGACGACCTTGTCACCGACCTTGAACACCGGACTCCTTGCACTTGCCGAGGACGGGGCCGCGACGTCGCCCGGGGGCGCCAGCTCCGTGGTGCCGACCCCGAGAAGGACCGGCGACCTTTCATTGTACCGGATCGAGGTCCCGCACGAGCACGAGCTCGTCCCTGATCGGGATCCTCGAGCTTCCGACGAGCGGGATGGACGGCTTGTGCTCCCGCGCCCGCCCGATCGCGCCGGGAACGAGCTCGGTCAGCCGGGAGCCGCGCCGCTGATAGAAGCCGAGCGCCTGCAGGTTGTCGTTCGTGGTCGAGAGCACGAGCTGCCGGGCATTGGCCGCCGTGGCAGCACCGGCCACGGCCACCGCGTCGACGAGCGCGCCGCCGATCCCGGCGCCCTCATCGAGCGAGTCGAGCGTGAGGAGCTCCGCCTCGGCGTCGTGCACGACGAACGTCGCGCTGCCGACGATCTCGGAACCGCGCAGGGCAACGAACGCCTCGGCAGCCTCGGCGTCGTGCACGCGGTCGCGCGAGACGATCTGCGTCGACCCCCAACGCTGCGCGACGATCCGCGCGACGGCCGACCGCTCCTCGGCGCCAGCGCGTCGGACGACGACCTGCGCGACGGTCACTCGTAGCGTTCGAGGATGCTCGCCTCGACCATCCTCGACAACCCGTCCTTCACGGTCCGGGCCTTCGTCTCGCCGAGGCCACCGACCTTCTCCAGTTCGGCCAGGGACGCCTGCATGAGCTGGGGGACGGTGGCGAACCGCTCCACGATCCGCTCGATGATCGCGTCGGAGACTCGCGGGACCCGATGCAGGAGCCGGTACCCTCGGGCCTCGACCGGCACGTCGAGCACGCCGGACGCCGGCGAGAAGCCGAGCACTCCCGCAACCGCAGTCCTCCCGAGCAGCTCCTCGTGGCCGAGGCCGTGGAGCGATGTGAGCGCAGCGTCGGCACGAGCCCGGAGCGTCACGGCGTGCGCGGCGGACCCCCGGGGGGGATGCTGCCCGTCGTTGCCGGGCGAGGCGCCGTTGCCGGGCGAGGCGTTGTTGCCGGGCGAGGCGCCGTTGCCACCGGGATCCCCTGCAACGTCGGCCACCACCACGTAGTCGAGCGCCACGAGCCGCAGCGTCTCTTCGACCCCCGCCCCGAGCTCTTCGATCTGCAGGCGGATGAGCCGCCCGTCCTCGCCGAGCTCGACGAGGTAGCCGTCGACCTCGTCGGCGAACCTCACGACCATCTCGCCGGGCTGGAGCACCGCGACCACGTCGTTGACCGAGACGGTGTCTTCCACCTCGAGCGTCGAGAGAAGTGCGAGCGCGAGGTCGTAGCGGGACTTGAACCGCTCCACTGCAGCGATCGCCTGGCCGGCCCGGTCGACCAGCCGGCCCGGCTGCTGCAGCGTGTGGTGGACCGCACCCCGGTAGACGGTCACCGACCCCATCGCCTCCGACACCGTCACCACCGGGACATCCAGCGAGCGAGCGACCCGTTCGGCCGTCCGGTGCCGCGTGCCGGTCTCGCTCGTGGGGACCGACGCCCGAGGCATCAGGTGGACGTTCGCGCGGGCGAGACGCGACGCGTCGGAGGAGAGGATGATCGCTCCGTCCATCTTCGCGAGCTCCGACATCCGCTGCGGAGTGAACTCCGCGTCCAAGAGGAAGCCTCCGGTGCAGATGGCCAGCACCGCCGGGTCGTCGCCGATCACCACGATCGCGCCGCGCTTGGCCTGGAGGACCCGGTCAAGCCCCGCGCGTAGCGGCGACCCGGGCGCGACGAGCGCCAGCGCTTCCAGCAGCGCGTCGCTCTGGTCGGCCACTGCTGCAGCGTACCGTCGGGAGCCCCGAGAACGGCCCGTGCTCCCGTCTTCAGTCCGAGGAACCGCTCCCTGCGAGCTCCATCGGCGGCGGCTCGACGCCCTCCACGGCATGGAAGACGAGATGCGGACCATCCTGGCCGTCGCCCGGCTCTGGGTCCACGTCCACGACGATGGTCTCCCCGACGCGGAAGTCCTTCCACAAGATCCGCTCGGACAGGGGGTCTTCCACGAGCTGTTGGAGGGCGCGACGCAGCGGCCGGGCGCCGAGCTGGGGGTCGTAGCCCTTCTCGGCGAGGAACGCGCGGGCGGACGCGGTGAGCTCGAGCCCGAGCCCCTGACCCGACAGCTGCTCCCTCGTGCGGTTCACCATGAGGTCGACGATCTCGACGACCTCTTCCCTCGTGAGCTCGTGGAACACGATGACCTCGTCGATCCGATTCAGGAACTCGGGCCGGAAGTGCGCCTTCAGGGCGTCGTGGACCTTCGCCTTCATCTTCTCGTAGGTGACGGCCTCCGACGTCTTCTGGAACCCGACCGATGCCTTGCGCAGATCTGCGGTCCCGAGGTTGGACGTCATGATGAGGACGGTGTTCTTGAAGTCCACGGAGCGCCCCTGCGCGTCGGTGAGCCGTCCGTCCTCGAGGATCTGGAGCAGGGCGTTGAACACGTCGGGGTGCGCCTTCTCGACCTCGTCGAAGAGGATCACCGAGAACGGGCGCCGGCGCACTGCTTCCGTCAATTGCCCGCCCTCGTCGTAGCCGACGTAGCCCGGGGGCGCGCCGAGCAGACGGGCGACGGTGTGCTTCTCCTGATATTCCGACATGTCGATGCGGATCATCG
>JBOGGB010000022.1:0-4793 GCA_050743605.1 Acidimicrobiales bacterium | reverse complement strand
TAATGTGATAGCTATTACTATCTATTTCTAGAGAGCATCCTCCGGGAGGGAACATGAGCCAGCTCCTCCAGCCGCCTGGCGGCCCGACCGCGGCCGCAACCGAGCGCTCGCGAGCCAACGTCGACATCCGCGAGCGGCAGGCCTGGGCCGTCAGCGGCTGGCTCGGCGTCCTCGTCGTCGCCGCCTGCATCGCGGGGGTGGTCCTGCTCGCCCATAGCTCCATCGAGACGGTGCTCGTCGTGCCGATCGTGGTGGGCGTGGTCGTCCTGGCGTCGCTCACCATCGTGCAGCCGGGCGACACCCGGGTCGTGCGCTTCTTCGGCCGCTACGTGGGAACCGTACGCCGGCCCGGCCTGTGGTGGCTCCTCCCCCTGTCGGACCGACGATCGGTCAGCATCCGGGTGAGGAACTTCGAGACGAACCGCCTGAAGGTGAACGACGCCGACGGCAATCCTGTGGAGATCGCCTCGATCGTCGTGTGGCAGGTTGCCGACACCTCGCGTGCCCTCTACGCCGTCGACGCGTACCTCGACTTCGTTCGGGTGCAGGCGGAGTCCGCCTTGCGGCACGTCGCCACCACCCATCCCTACGACGACCCGCAGGGGGACGGCGTCTCGCTGCGGGGATCGACCGACGTCGTCGCCGACGAGCTCGCCTCTGAGATGGCGGAACGTGTCGCGATCGCCGGCGTCGAGATCCTCGAGGTGCGCATCAGCCATCTTGCGTACGCAGCGGAGATCGCTCAGGCGATGTTGCGCCGCCAGCAGGCAAACGCCGTCGTCGCAGCGCGCTCGCGCATCGTGGAGGGCGCGGTCGGGATGGTCGAGGAGGCGCTGGAGCGGATGCGTCAGAGAAACGTCGTCTCGCTCGACGAGGAACGCGAGGCGGCGATGGTGAGCAACCTGATGGTCGTGCTCTGCAGCGACCAGCCTGCCTCCCCTGTCGTCAACACCGGCACGCTCTACTCGTGAGCGGTGAGTGATCGCAAGCAGGTTCTCGTCCGGATGGACCCCTCGGTCCACGACGCCCTCGCCCGGTGGGCTGCCGACGAGTTCCGCAGCGTCAGCTCTCACATCGAGATGCTGTTGCGCCGAGCGCTCACGGACTCCGGTCGCATGCCGAAGAAGGCCGGCCCACTGCCCAGGCGGGGCCGACCGCCCGCCGCGCGACGAAGCGAGGCGCAGCATCATCGACGGCCGGACCGACGATTAGATCGACGACTGGAATAATAGGAGCGAGGGCTCCGGATCGAGGAGGTAGGCCCATGAGGCCAAGACAGGGGGCACCGGGCACGATCTCCCTCACCATGTGCGCGTGCGCCGTCGCGGTCATGGTGACGGTGTTGTCGGGGAGCCCAGCGTCAGAGGCGTCCGCGGGGCGCACGGCGTCCGCGTCTGCGTCCGGGCAATGGCCGTACCCGAACGGCACGCTCACCAACACCAGGGTCGCGACGACATCGACGATCACCGCGCGCAACGTCGCCACGCTCCACAAGGCTTGGGCCTTCCGGCTCAGCGGGAAGGCGGCGACCAACGTGGGCCACTACGGCTCACTGGCCGCCAACCCGATCGTGGAGCACGGCGTCGTCTACGTCCAAGACCTCGAGTGCGACGTCTTCGCGCTCGACCTCTCGACGGGAGCGCTCTTGTGGGAGCACAAGATCGGCGAGCCCGAGCGGAGCGGCCCGGGCCCGAACGGCGTCGCCGTCGTGGGCACAGTCGTGTACGGGCTCACGCCGACCTCGGCGTTCGCGCTCCGCGCCAAGTCCGGCAAGCGGATCTGGGTGGACGACGATCTCCTGACCAAGGGGGAGGGGACCTTCGGCATCCAGCCGCAGGTCGCCACAGGGAGGGTCTACCTGGCGAGCCAGTACGGCACGGGCCCCGGCGGCGGCGTGCTGATGGCGCTCGACGCGTCGACGGGAGCGCGCCTGTGGAAGTTCGACACCACGACCGGCTACTCCCCGGGCGTCAAGGCGCTCGGCCTCGGCGCGGGGGGCGCGTGGGAGACGCCGCTCGTCGGCACCGACGGCTCGGTGACTTACGGCATCGGCAACCCCTACCAACGAGCAGCCGAAGCGGTCGCGCATCCAGCCCGACAGCTTTACACGGACAGCGACGTGAACCTCACAGCGGCGACCGGAAAGCTCCGCTGGTACCACCAGGGAGTGACCGACGACTTCTTGGACTGGGACATGCAGACCTCGCCCATCTCGGCCAGATCCCACGACCTGCCGGTCGTCATCGGGAGCGGGAAGATGGGCTACGTCTACGAGATGAACGCCGACACCGGCAAGCTCGTCTGGAAGACCCCCGTCGGCCGGCACGACGGGAACGACCGCATCGGTCTCCTCGCGCTGGAGCACAAGAGCAAGCTGAAGGCGCCCTACACGACGTTTCCCGGAAGCTATGGCGGGGTCCTGTCGAACCTCGCGCTGGCCGGCGACACCGTCTACGTCGCCACCCTCGATCTCGCGCTGACGGCGAAGACGATGACAACAGTCACGGAGACGTCTCCTGCGTCAGCCCCGAGCGGCGAGGTGGAGGCGCTGAACCTCGGAACGGGCAAGGTCGAGTGGGATACGAAGGTCCCGACCTTCCCGCTCGGCGCCGTCACGGTCTCCAACGACCTGGTCTTCACCACCCTCGTGACCGGCGAGCTCTTGGCGCTCGACCGGAGCACCGGCGCCATCGTCTATCGCCACGAGCTGCCCACGTCCACCAACGCGCCGATCGCGGTTGCCGGGAGCACGCTCATCGTCCCGGCCGGTGATCTGAAGTCCGGCGCCAAGTCCAAGAACGGGCATCCTCAGATCGTCGCCTACCGCGTCTCCGGCCCGTAGCGCAGCTCCGTGAGGAGTCGCTACGAGGACAGCTCCGCCACCATGGAGTCCACGACCGATGTCGTGAGCGCCAAGGGGCCGCCGAGCACGGTGAGCGATGTGACGCGTGCCCCGTCGCCGTCGATCCCCTTGCTGCCCGCTTCCTCGAGGAAGACCGTGAGGTCGGCACCCACCTCGGTCGGGTTCTCGGTGAGCAGCATCGGCTCGGCGCCTCCGCCGGTCGACCCGCCGTGCGCGGCGACGACCGCCCCCGCGAGCCCGTCGGGGTAGAAGTCGCCCCGGGCCACGGTCACCCCGCGCGTCGGCGCCCAGCCGAGGCCCTCGTACCCCTTGGTCGTCCCGAGCTCCATCTCGGCCAGCTGCTCAGCGGTGTCGGTGTAGTCCTTCCCCGCCACCCGCAGGACCGAGACCTGGTGGGAGGCGAGCTCGCTCACGACGGCGTCGGAGACGGCGAGCGGGCCGCCCATCAGGATCACCTGGGTGACTCCGAGGTCGTTGATCGCGCCGAGCGCCTGTGGCGAGAGCGTCGTGGGGGTGGTCAGCAGGAGCGGGAGGTGGTCGGCGTACGCGAGGGTGGCAGCGGCCTCCGCGTCCTGGAACTCCGCCCCGCTCGCCAGGATGGCGGTACGACGCGCTCCGGTCGGGGGCGCAGCGGTGCCGCCTCCGGTCGTGTCGTCGTAGCGACCGTACGCGCCTCGCAGGTCGAGGCTTCTCGGATATCCCGGGCCGGGCGTCTCGGCGACCTCCTCGGCCGTTGTGTACTGGGTCTGACCGTAGACACGGAAGACCCCGAGGTGCGCGGCGGTGCGGGTCGTTCCTCCGCATTCGTAGGCGTAGGTGTCCTCGAGCTCGGACACGACAGATGTCGCGATCGCGAGCGGGCCCCCCACCACGTAGACCTCGGTGATGCCCTCGACTCGCAGCGCGCTGAGCGTCGCGTCGGACGCCGACGTCGCCGGGGTGAGCAGCATGCCCGTCCCCAGCCAACGCTCGAGGTAGCTCGCCGCCAGCGCGTCGGGGTAGTGCTGGTCGGTGGCGAGCACGACGGGGCGGACCGACGCGGTCCCCGGGCAGTCGCCCCGTGCCCCGGGGTAGACCGACTCGAGCTCCGCTGCCGCCGTCGCGTCCTGTGTCGCCCCGTAGAGCCGCGTCGCCCCCGGAGCGGTCACCTTGAACGTCGCCGAGCTCGACGTCGACTGGGCGTACGCGATCGATGTGCTGGACGAGGAGTGGGTCGAGTCCGGCTCATAGGCCCCGACGATCGTGTACGTCCCCGCGCCGAGGGACTCCGCGCCTGGTGAGCACGCGAACGTCGCGGTGTCCGAGCCGTGCGACGTCGGGGCGGTGCTCGTGCACAGGGCCGTCCCACCCGTGGTCCTCACCTCCACCGTCCCCCTGGGGTAGCCGTCCCCGGACTTCCCGGTCACCTCGACCGTGAAGTGCTCCTGTGTCTCGGACCCGTACCGCTCCGCCGCGGACCTCTGGCCCAGCGTGCTCTTCGTCGCCACAGCCGTGGTCACCGTGAACTTCACCCTGCTCGAGGTGGACCGCGCGTAGGTGACATTGGCTGTGCTCGAAGGGCGCGTCGCTGTGGGCGTGTAGGTCGCAGTCAGCTCGTAGGCGCGTGCCACCAGCGTCGAGGCTCGCAGCGAGCAGGTGAACTTCGAGGAGTCATCGGCTCCACCTCGCCGTTCTCCGGTCGAGCACACCGTGACCCCTGTCGTGGTCTCGATCGTGACGGTTCCCTTCGGGTAGCCGTCCCCGGCCTTGCCGGCGACCGTCACCGTGAGGGTCTCCGACTCCTCGGCGCCTTGCACACGAATGGCGTGGTTCAGGGACAGCTTGGTCGTCGTCGACGCGCCGGCGGTGACCGTCAGCGTCTGCGACGGCGATGTCGCTCCCGCATAGCTGTAGTCGGGGTTCGAGGACGTACCGCCTGTGTAGTGCGCGT
>JBOGGB010000021.1:0-1742 GCA_050743605.1 Acidimicrobiales bacterium | reverse complement strand
CACATCGGCGTCGGGCGGCACACCGGCGTCGACCGGCACACCGGCGTCGGCTGGCACATCGGCGTCGGGCGGCACATCGGCGTCGGGCGGCACACCGGGGGCGAGCTCGCTGCTCGGCGGCCTGGGTCTCTAGATCAACCCGCCGGACGCTCCTCCTCCAGAGTGCCGTCTCGGTACTGGAGGTGCCGGCGCCGGGCGGCCGGGACGCGCGGCCCGGGGACGACGATCCCCGTCAGGTTCAGCGGGTCGGACGCGGCCAGCGAGAAGGCCACGTCGTCGTGTTGGTGGCGCACCTGCGCGAGGAGATCGGCGGCCTCTTCGAGGGCGTACTGCTCTCCCGACATCCCAGCGACGAAGCGGGCCCCGAGGCAGAGCCCGCGAGCCTCGAGGCGCCGCAACGCGCGCACGACGTCGCGCCAGGGCAGGCGGTAGGACTCGCGTGCCCACAGCTCCCAGGCGACCACGCCCCAGCGCACGAGGAGCTGGCCCGCGACCGCCTCGGCGAGCTCGTCGTCGTGGAGCGAGCTGTCTCCTCCCTCCACGGCGGCAGGGAGGAGCGACCATCGCCCCTCCCCGGTGCCCGAGCCGACGGGCGCGCGGCGCAGCGCCATCCCGAGCCGGCCCGCGCGACGGTGGTGCTGGCGGGCGCGCCACCGCTGGCGTGCCGAGAGAAGCGTCCGTACGGCCGAGAACGCGTCCGCGGTCACGAGGCCGCGGGCGACGAGGTCCCAGAGGCCGTCGTCCACCTCCACCGGCAGCCGCCGCGAGGCCGCCGCCAGCTCCGAGCGGAAGCACGCACCGTCACGCCGGAGGACGGCAAGCAGGTCCGCCGCGGGCCCTCCGGCCGGCTCGGGCGGCCCGTCCCCGGTCCGTACCGCGGCGAGCTGGAAGGCGAGGTCCTCACGCAGCACGAGCGCCAGGGGCGTGGCCGGCGAGGGGACGGCCGAGCCTCGAGATCCCGAGCCGCTTCCCGGCCCGACCTCCGCCCCCGGGGCATCGGTCGAGGCGCCGCCGCTGCCTTCGCCCGACGGCGCGGCCTCCGCGCGCGGCGTGAGCCGGCCCCAGGCGATCTCGCCCGCGAGGCACAGCTCGTCCAGCCAGCGCGGGTCGTAGCCGCTCACGCGCGCCGGGAGGATCTCCGATTCCCAGTCGCCTGCCGGCGCCTCGATCCCCTGCAGCTGCTCGAGCACCCCGAGCAGGCCGGCGCGCCCTTCGACGCGGGCGCCGGGCGCCGCGTGCTGCCAGCGGGTGAGCGCGCGCAACAAGTCGGCGATGCTCGCCGCTTCGACCGCGCGCCGCCGTCGGCCGCGGCTCGCCTGGTACAGCCGGGTGAGCAGGTGGCGCACGCACCAGCGTCCGTCGGGGAGCTGCAACACGGCGCCCGACGCCTCCAGCCGGGCGAGCGCGGTGCGCGCCCGCGCCTCGGTGAGCGGGGCACCGCGGGGTGCACCTGCGGGGAGCGGTCCGTCCGAGACGAGCTCCGCCGGGGTGACGGGGCCCGAGAGGTCGAGGTGGCCGCGCGCGCACTCCGCGGCCGACTCGTCGTCGTCGGCGATCGACGCCGCCGCCGCGTGGCGCTCGGTCGCCACCCAGTCCCCGCCGACCTCCGACGCGCGCCCCGTCGTCGCCAGCTCCTCGTACCACCGCCGCCACTCCTCGACCGGCCTGCAGCGCACCAGAGAGAGGAGCAGGTCGTGGAGCTCGTCCGCGTCTCGAGGCCGCGGGCGCACCTGGTCGAGGAC
>JBOGGB010000020.1:0-2772 GCA_050743605.1 Acidimicrobiales bacterium | reverse complement strand
CGCCTCCATCCCGCCGCCGCCGACGCGCGGACGCCGTACATCAGCGACGTCCTCGGATCCGGGACCGAGCCGGTCGTGGCGGTGAGCGACTACATGCGTGCCGTGCCGGACCAGGTCTCACGCTGGGTGCGGCGTCCGTTCACTTCGCTCGGCACCGACGGCTTCGGCCGGTCGGACGCCCGCGCCGCGCTCCGGCAGTACTTCGAGGTGGACGCCTCGAACGTCGTCGTCGCCGTCCTCTCTTCGCTCGCACAGCAGGGCGCGATCCAGCGTGCCGTGGTCAAGAAGGCGATCCGCCGCTACGGGATCGACGCCGACGCGGTCGCTCCGTTCGCGATCTGACGCACCCGCCTCCTAGAAAGTCCACCGAGCTGGTGGCTCGTTTCGAGCAGGGTCGTGCCTACGTCAGGCCGGCTGGTCGATCCCTTCTCTCTCGGTGAGCCATTGGCCGACCCACTCCCCGGTGATCTGCCGGGTGGTGGCGTTGATCCGGTTGAAGGCGTTGATCGTCGCAATCGCGACGACCAGTCCGGCGAGTTGCGACTCGTCGTAGTGGCGGCTCGCCTCCTCCCACACCTCATCGGAGACGGGCTCTGCGCGATCGGCCAGCCGGGTCGCCGCCTCGGTCAGTGCGAGGGCCGCGCGCTCGGCATCCGTGAAGTACGGGGCCTCCCTCCAGGCACCGACCATGAACACGCGCTCGTCCGGCTCACCCTCGGCCTTCAGCTCGCGCGAGTGCATGTCCAGGCATACGCTGCACCCGTTGATCTGGCTGGCGCGTGCCTCGACCAGGTACAGGGTGGTCGCCCGCAGCCCGGTGGCGTGCACCGAAGTGCCCAGGTTCTGCAGGGCCTCCAGGGCTCCCGGGACGATCAGCACCGGGTTCTTCATCCGTGGTTGCATTGTGTCCTCCAGTCGTTGGGCCAGTGCTGCGGTCACATCGCAGGCGCCTGGCGTGTCCATAGATGAGACACGTGACGACGGAGGAACGTGACATGACCGATCAGTGGCTGGCCGAGCGGTTCGAGGAACATCGACCTCGATTGCGCGCGGTGGCCTACCGGATGCTGGGGTCGCTGACCGAGGCCGACGACGTCGTCCAGGACGCATGGCTCCGGGTCAGCAGGGCCGACACGAGCGAGATCGAGAACATCGGGGGCTGGCTGACCACGATCGTCGCCCGAGTGGCCCTGAATGTTCTGCGCTCACGCACCTCGCGACCTGAACAGCCCCTCGACGTCCACCTCCCCGACCTGGTCATCGATCCCCCCGAAGGCACCGATCCCGAGCACGAGGCGCTGCTGGCTGACTCGGTCGGTCTGGCGCTGCTGGTGGTGCTGGAGGCGTTGAGCCCGGCCGAACGGCTTGCCTTCGTGCTCCACGACATGTTCGCGGTGCCCTTCGATCAGATCGCCGCAATCGTCGATCGCTCTCCGGAGGCGACCCGGCAGCTTGCCAGCCGCGCCCGCCGGCGGGTGCAACGTACGGCGTTGGTTCCCGACGCCGATCTGGCGACGCAGTGGCGGGTCTTGGACGCGTTCATGGCGGCGGCACGCGACGGCGACCTCGATGCGCTCGTCGCCGTCCTCGATCCGGATGTCGTGCTGAGAGCCGACGGGGGTGGATCTGGGCTCTCCCATTACGCGCGGGGCGCAGGGGAGGTCGCCCGCCAGGCGGCCATGTGGTCGCGGGCGGACCTGCGGGTCCGGCGTGCGCTCGTCAACGGCGCAGCGGGTGCGGTTGCCGAGCGCCGGGGCAAGCCCTTCTCAGTCGGCGCATTCACCATCAAGAACGGAAGGATCGTCGAGTTCTACGTCCTGGCTGATCCGGACCGGGTCGCTCAGCTCGACTTCGAGGTGCTTCGCGATTGACCGGCGCAGCGGGGGGACTGCGGCTCAAGGCTGTGCGACGCGGCTCCGCGCGTAGGCGTCGAGGCGGGCGAGCTCGTCGGCGTAGACGCGCGCGAGCGCGCGCGGTGCGAACAACCGCTCGAAGAAACCGCCCACTCCGGCTGCACCCTCCCAGCTCGTCTCGACGCGCACCTGCGTCCGGCCGCCCTCGGGAGTCAAGGTGAACGTCGTGACGAGCGACGACCGGGTATCGCGCTCTTCGAGCACTCGACCGGGCTCGGGCACCACGACGCGCATCCGGTACTGGCGGCTCCGACCCCCGGCGGTAAACGTGAAGCTCACCACGGTCCCTTCGCCTGTCCCGCCCTCTTCGACGCGGAAGTCCGCAAAGGCGGGAGGGAGGACCCGAGGATGGTGCTCACGGAAGTCGCTGAGGCAGCCGAAGACGACGGCGGCGGGCGCATCCACGCTGCGGGCGGTGGCGGCAGTGACAGTGCGGTTCACGCGACCTGTGTACACCGGGCAGGCGTCCACGGGCAATCGGTCGCACGTTCAGTGGGGGGTCCACGCATCGCGGTCCGCGGTGAGGTGCTTCACGTGCGCGGGTAGGACGCCTCGGACGACCTGGTCGAGCGTCACACGTTCGAGCACCTCTCGAAGGCTCGCACGCACGGCGACCCACACCTCTTGGAGGTGCTCCGCCGACCCCTCGTACCTGGCCGCCTCGGGACGCAGGCCACGGACCTCGGCAAGGGGCCCGTCCAGCACACGGATGACCTCTGCACAGGTGATCTCGGCGGGCGGCCGGGCGAGCCGGTAGCCGCCCTCGGCGCCGCGCTGGCTGCGCAGCAGCCCGGCCCGTCGGAGATCGTTCAGGATGCTCTCCAGGAATTTGGCCGGCAGGCCCTGGGCGACGGCGAGG
>JBOGGB010000019.1:0-1553 GCA_050743605.1 Acidimicrobiales bacterium | reverse complement strand
GCTGTCGATGCCCGGGTTCGTCCCCGGCGTCTCCCACGGCTACCCCGAGTTCGTCGCGGACTGTGACGCCGTGTTGATGGGCCGCTCAACCTTCGTGCCCGCCCTCGGCGCACCACAGTGGCCGTGGCCTGACCTGGAGGTCTTCGTCATCACCTCGCGGCCCCTCCCGTCGGGGACCCCGCCCGAGGTGGTCGCCGTCCCCGATCCGGCAGCAGCGGTGGAACGCCTGCGCAGCAGAGACGGAGGGCGGGATGTCCATGTGGTCGGCGGACCCCTGACCATCCGGGGACTCTTCCACGTGGGCGGCCTCGACCGTTTGGAGGTCGTAGTCCTACCCCTGCTCCTCGGCGACGGCATCCCGCTGTCGCCTCCGGGATCCCCCCTCCGCCACCTGCGGCTGATCGGAGCACCTCGTACCCATCCCGACGGAAGCATCGAGCTCGCCTACAACACCCGAATGCACAATGAAGGAGCGTCATGAAGTACATCACCATCATCTACGGCAACCAGGACCTGTGGCGGTCGTTCCCACCCGACGAGGCGGCTAAGGCCATCGCGGAAGTGAACGCCTTCAACCAACGGTTCCAAGAGTCAGGAGAGCTACTGGCCGCCTACGGGCTCGGCGACGAGCTCACCGCCAAAACCGTACGGGTTCGCGACGGGGTGCCTGCGGTGACCGACGGGCCCTACATCGAGGCCAAGGAGTTCGTCTCGAGCTTCTTCTTGCTCGACGTGGACAGCGAGGAACGAGCATTGGCCATCGCCGCGGAGTACCCCTTCGCCACCTACCACGCGGTCGAGGTGTGGCCGATCCTGCACGAGTCCGGCTCCGAGATGTGACGGACACCTGGCCCGGCGAGGACCTCCTGCGAACCCTGGCGCCGCAGGTCCTCGCCGCGCTCGTCCGCCGCCACGGGGCCTTCGACCTCTGCGAGGACGCCGTCCAAGAAGCCCTCGTCGAGGCCGCCATCAACTGGCCCGAACGCGGCGTTCCCGAGAACCCGCGCGCCTGGCTCGTTACGGTCGCCACGCGCCGGTTCATCGACCGAGTCCGCAGTGACCGCTCCCGACGCCTCCGAGAAGAACGGCTCACCTTCGGGGCGCCACCGGCTGAGGTGCTCCACGCTGCCGACGACATCGCTCGTGGCCCAGACGGTGACGACAGCCTCGTCCTCCTGCTCTTGTGCTGCCACCCAACGCTCACCCCGTCCTCCCAGATCGCCCTCACCCTCCGGGCCGTCGGCGGGCTCAGCACCGCAGAGATCGCTCGCGCCTTCTTCGTGCCCGAGACGACGATGGCCCAGCGGATCAGCCGGGCCAAGCAGCTCATCCGCGACGCGGGCGCCACCTTCTCGATGCCCCCACCGCACGACGTCGACGAGCGATTGCGGGCAGTGATGCACGTGCTGTACCTCATCTTCAACGAGGGCTACACGGCCAGCTCGGGAGAACACATCCACAGGACGGACCTGACCAGGGAGGCGGTTCGCCTCGCCCGTGACCTCCTGCGACTTCGACCCGACGACTCCGAGGTGAAGGGACTGCTCGCCTTG
>JBOGGB010000018.1:0-1969 GCA_050743605.1 Acidimicrobiales bacterium | reverse complement strand
ATGGCCTGCTCGTCGCCGAGGCCGCCCGGGAGGCTGCCGCCGAGCGCGCCGAGGAGCAGGCGCTCGCCCGCAAGCAGGCGGCTCGTCAGGCCGCCGAGGAAGCGGCCGCGCAGGCCAAGGCGGAGGCAGCGACCCGCGCAGAGCGCGCAGAGCGAGCAGGGCGCCGACCCCGCTCGGCCCGCGTCGTCGAGGCCGTGAACCTCTCCTCTTCGAGCACGCCGGGACAAGGGGACGAGCCGGCACAGCCTGCGGCCTCGACCTCGGCCTCGACGGCCTTGGCGCCGACGGCGAGCTACGCCAACCCGCTCCGGTCGGTCGGTGGGCTCGTCCCGGAGCGGATCGACCAGGGTGTCGACTACCGGGGGTTCGGGCCGATCTACGCCGTCGGCGACGGCGTGGTGCTCAGCACCTACAACGGGGGCTGGCCGGGCGGGACCTTCATCACCTACCGCCTCAGCGACGGCCCCGCCGCCGGGCTCGTGGTCTACGCCGCCGAGGACATCTCCCCGGCGGTCCAGCCGGGGGAGGCGGTGACCTCGGACACCGTCCTCGGCACCGTCTACGAAGGCCCCGACGGGATCGAGACCGGGTGGGCCGCCGGGGGTGAGGGCGACACGATGGCGGCGGTCTCCGGCCAGTTCTACGGCTCGAACTCGACCGCCTTCGGGGCCGACTTCTCCGCCTTCTTGGAGACGCTCGGCGCCCCGGGCGGGATCCTCCAGAACAGCCCGCCGAGCGGCGCCATGCCGCTCGGCTGGCCGGGCTGGTGACCGTCACGCACCGAGCCCCAACCGGCGCCGAGTACCCTGGTTGCCGGTGACCGGCAGCGACGCGAACAGCCCCGGCTTCCCGGGGCCCCCCGAGTCCTCGAAGCCCGCCGCCGCCCTTTCCGCCCTCGTGCGGCGCAGCGCCTTCGGCCGGCGCCTGGCCGACCTCTGGAACCCGCCGGACCTCCCGGCGCCCGGCTCCAAGCAGCGGATCGAGCGGATCGACCAACGGGAGCGGCTCTTCGGGGCGGCGCTGTCGGTCCTGCAGTTCGTGCTGGCGATCGTCTCCTACCTCGAGTTCAAGCACTCCCACCTCGCCAAGGACCGCTCGCTCGCCGGCACGGTGCTCGTGGCCGAGCTGATCGGCGCCCTCATCCTCGTCGCCGGGACGCTCTCGCGCCGGCGCGCCCTGCTCGGGTTCGCCTCCCTGCTGGTTGGTCTCGAGCTGCTGTCCTTCGGCTCGATCAGCGCCGTCCTGTTCCTCTTCTTCGGCGGCTGGCTGATCTTCCGGGTGCAAAAGGCGCAGCGCCAGCAGCAGAAGGAGCGAATGGCGGCCCGCCAGGCAGAACGCGCCGGCTCGAGGTCGACGCGGCGCTCCTCGGGAACCTCGGCGACCCCGGTGGCGACGAAGCGCTACACCCCACCTCGGCGCCCGGCCGGCCGCGGGACCTCCGCTCGGCGCCGGTGATCCCCGAGGCGCTCGCCGGGCGCCGCATCGCCGTCACCGGCGCAACCGGCTTTCTCGGGACGGCTCTCGTCGAGCGCCTGCTGCGGTCGGTCCCCGGCTGCGAGGTGGTGGTCCTCGTCCGGCCAGGTCGCCGGGCGACGGCCGCCGAGCGGACGGCGCGCGAGATCGTCCGCAACGACTGCTTCGACCGCCTCCGAAGCGAGCTCGCCGGGCGCTTCGACGCCGAGGTCGAGCGCCGGCTGCGCACGATCGCCGGCGATGTCGGGACCGACGGGCTCGGACTGAGCGACCAGGACGGGGCGCTACTGGCCTCCTGCGACGTCGTGGTCCACTCGGCGGCCACCGTCAGCTTCGACGCGCCGCTCGACGGCGCCGTGGAGGTCAACCTGCTCGGCCCGAGCCGGGTGGCGGCGACCCTGCGCGAGCTCGCCGGGCGCCATCGGTCCGCCGGAGCTCCGCTGGCCCACCTCGTGTCGGTGTCGACCGCCTACGTCAACAGCGGTCGCCACGGAGA
>JBOGGB010000017.1:0-4060 GCA_050743605.1 Acidimicrobiales bacterium | reverse complement strand
TTCCTTGACGTCCTCCTGGTGAAGGCGGGGGCGCACGGCGGTCAGGACACCACATGAGCCCAGCTAGTGGTCCCGCCGATAAATACATCGGTGTAATTTGGGGGGCATCACACCTCGTCGCGGGAGGTCCCGATGTCGCTCCCTTCGCCGTTCGTCGTCACGCTGTGCAGCAAGGACCGGTCAGTGCTCGAAGAACGAGCGTCCTCGCGCACCGCACCCCACGCCGTCGTCGTGCGAGCGCGCATCGTGCTTCTTGCCGCCGATGGCGCGCGCAACGTCGACGTCGCCCACAAGGTCGGCGTCTGTGTCGACGTCGCGTCCAAGTGGCGCAAGCGTTTCTGCCAAGAAGGACTTGTCGGATTGCGTGACCGCCCGCGTCCAGGGCGACCGCGCACGTTCGGCTCCGAGGTGGTGGCGGGCATAAAGGCGCTGGCCTGCGAGCCTCCCGAGCAACGAGACGTCCCCTTGTCTCGCTGGAGCTCGTTCGAGCTCGCCTCCCAAGCTGTTGCCGAAGGAATGGTCGATGCGATCTCGTCATCGACGGTGCGTCGCTGGCTGCACGCCGACGCCATCAAGCCGTGGCGCTACCGGTCCTGGATCTTTCCACGGGATCCCGACTTCGCCGCAAAGGCCGACCGCGTCCTCGATCTCTACGCGCGCAACTTCGGTGGCGTCGCGCTCGGGCCGGACGACTACGTGATCTCCGCCGACGAGAAGTCTCAGCTCCAAGCACTGCGCCGCTGCCACCCGGGACGGTCACCGGGGCCCGGGCACCTCTCTCAGGTCGAGTTCGAGTACGAGCGTGGTGGCACCCTCGCCTACATGGGCGCTTACGACGTCCACGCTGCGCGCCTGTTCGGTTCGGTCGCAGAGAAGACCGGCATCATGCCGTTCATGGAGCTCGTCAGTCGGGTGATGACCACCGAACCCTATGCGAGCGCCGCCCACGTCTACTGGGTCGTTGACAACGGGTCCTCGCACAACGGCAAGCGCTCGATCGACCGCATGGCCGCAGCGTGGCCCACTGCCCGCCTCGTCCACCTGCCAGTGCACGCCTCCTGGCTGAACCAGATCGAGATCGTCTTTTCCATCATCCAGCGCAAGGTCATCAAGCCGGCCGACGTCAAAGACCTCGACCAACTGGGCGATCGCCTCTCTCGCTTCGAGCAGCGTTACAACCTGACGGCGCGGCCCTTCGACTGGCGTTTCACGAGCGACGACCTCGCCGTCATGCTCGAACGCCTCGACGCTCCCCGTCACGACCCCGAGGTCCCTCTCGCCGCCTGAGGGTTCTCACCCGACAAGATGGGTCAATGAAGGCGCCACCTGACTCGACCAAGCACAGCCTCACCTCCGCGCTGAATGCCCATGCCCATGCGCACTGGCCCGAGCTCGTCGGCATCGACGTGCGCTTCCGGTCCAACTTCTCCTACGTCGACGGCCGCGACGCGAACGGCGAGACGCTCAAGCTCTGTCGGCTCCGCTATGGCGGCTCCGCGCACCTGTGGGGCTTCGCCATCTACCGCGCCAGCCACGACGACTACGAGGACACGTTCCTGCCCAACGGCATGCCCGTCGGCACCGCCGAAGAGGCGCTCGACTGCGCGTGTGGGCTCTACCTCAACGACCCGTCCCTGTGACTCCCGGATACACCGACGAACTAACGCGCGGCACCACTAGGCACCGACGAAAGGATTCTCCGAATGGTTGCTGCTGACCTCGTACTGGTGTCCGGGCGCCTGCTCGATCCAGTGACGGGCGAGCTGTCTCCTCACTCCGGGCTCGCTGCCGTCGAGGGACGGATCACCCTGCTCGGTGACGATGAAGCCTGCCGGACGCTGGCGGGTCCTGCCACGACCGTCATCGACCTCCACGGTGCGGTCGTCACCCCGGGTCTCGTCGACGGGCACATCCACCCGGTGTTCGGGGCAGAGCGCGCGGTCGGGATCGACCTGTCCCAGTGCGCCAACATCTCTGAGATCCGTGACGCGCTCACATTGGGCGCCCGCGACGCGGCCCCCGGCACCTGGCTGCGCGGTTGGGGCCTCGATCCGAACTCCTTCGGTGTCCAAACGATCACCGCGGCGGCGGTCGGTCCGATCATGGAGCACTTCCCGGTCCTCCTCAGACTCTTCGATGGCCACGCCATGCTCGCCAGTCCGCCGGCGCTTGCTGCAGCCGGCATCGACGGACCGCGACGCTTCGACGAAACCGCCGAGATCGTCTGTGATGTCGAGGGCCACCCGACGGGGCTCCTACTCGAAGGCGCCGCCATGGCCCTGATGGACGCGGTCGCGCCCCGGCTCAGCGACCGGGAGCTGCGGGACCTGATCGCAGGCTTTTTCGCCGGAATGGCGGCAACAGGGTTGACCGGGGGGCACGCGATGGACGCCAACGGGAACAGCCTCGCCATCTACCGAGACCTCGACGAGGTTCACCGACTGGCAATTCGCCTACGAGTTTCCCCATGGTGCCGCCCACCCAGTGCAAGCGCCGACGACTTGGCCGCCTTGATCAGCTTGCAGGGAGCGCGTGGACGCCTGTGGGAGGTCGCAGGCGTCAAGCTATTCATGGACGGCACCATCGACAACGGGACCGCTTGGCTCGAGCACCCCGACTGCTTCGGCAACTCCACCCGGGGGCTCTGGCCAGACCCCGAGGCATATACGAATGCGGTCATAGCCCTCCATCGCGCCGGAGTCCCCACTGCGACCCATGCCATCGGCGATGCGGCCGTCCGGCACGTCCTCGATACCGTCGCGCGCGCCGGAAACGAAACCCACCGCCAGCTTCGTCACCGCGTCGAGCACATCGAGACGATCCCTGACGAAACCGTGGCGCGATTCGCTCGACTCGGTGTGACCGCGTCGATGCAACCTCTCCACTGCACCGAGTTCACCCGTGCGGACCACTCGGACAACTGGTCGCATCGCCTGGGTGACGAGCGTGCCTCTCGGGCGTGGCGCTGTCGCGACCTGCTCGACGCCGGCGCACATGTGGTGCTCGGATCGGACTGGCCGATCGCCGCCAGCCCGCCGCTCGGCACGATGGCTGGCGCCCGGCACCGGCGTTCCAGCCGGGACCCGTCGGGCGCGCCGCACGGGTCCGGCCAGCGTTTGACGCCGCTGCAGGCCTTACAAGGCCTCACGACTGCTCCTGCATGGGCGGCAGGTGAAGAGCATGAAGCAGGCCGCCTCGCCGTTGGCTATCGGGCCGACCTCGCCGTCTTTGCCGAGAACCCGCTCAGTGTCACCGACGACGACCTCGCCGAGGTCCCTGTGATGCTCACCGTCCTCGAAGGGCACCCCACCTACCGCGACGCGTCGCTCTGACGGCGCAGCAGAGCCCGCGCTCTGCTGCCCGCGCTCAGACCCCACGGTTGTCGAGCACCGTGTCGGTGAGATCGCGCAACGTGCGCAAGTGTGGGGGGCGCCAGCGCAATGGGTCGACGCGGTGAGGTGGGCCGGCCGGAGGCCCGCTGCGGCCGGTCCGTTCACGTCGAAGTAAACCGAACCCCCGACGTAGAGACATCGCTGGGGCGCAAGCGCTAGGACCTCCAACGCGAACCCGAAGATGGCCGGGCCGGGCTTCGCAAGCCCGACCCGGCCGGAATCGACGAGTACAGCGACATCGGCAAGGTTTCCATCCTGTGGGTGCCGAAAAGCGGCTTCGCGATCAGGTGTGGGGGGTGTCAGACAGGTGACCCGCCCATAGGCATCCACCAGTAGGCACCCTGCGCCTCCGATTCTTGCGGTTGAAGGACTGCGAGAAGGGAGGGCACAGGGCATGGGAATCTCCTATGTCAAGCGGCGACCGAAACGCAATCCGGTTCTGCCGCAGATCGCGCCGACTCGTCCGCGAGGAGACGTCGAAACACCTCGTCGGAGATACGTCGCCGCAGCGCCCTGATCGCTTCGGTCTTCGTGTCGCCGAGGCTGAGCCGGTGAGTGAAGTAGGTGCGTCCCGGGCCTTCGATGCGCATTTGGGTGATGGCGATCCGGTGGAGGGCGCAGTTGATCTGGCGATTACCGCCGCGGTTCAGCCGATAGCGGTCGTTCCG
>JBOGGB010000016.1:0-4077 GCA_050743605.1 Acidimicrobiales bacterium | reverse complement strand
GTCAGCGGGCGTGCGAGCATCGACCGGGTCGCGGTCATCACCTTCGGCGAGGCGGCCGCTGCCGAGCTGCGCTCCCGGCTCTTCGACGAGCTCGAGCAGATCGCGCGGCTCGAGACAGCCCGAGCAGCCCGAGCCCGCAAAGCGCTCTTCGACTTCGACGGTGCGACGATCACCACCCTGCACAGCTTCGCCCGACGGATCCTCGCGGAGCATCCGTTCGCGGCGGGTCTCCCGGCGCAGTTCGAGGTCCTCGACCCTGCTCGGTCCCTGGCGGAGCTCGATGAGAGCTGGGAGGAGACGCTCGACGCCCTCGTGGCCCGAGAGCCGGGCAGGACTGCGCTCCAGTGGTCTGTCCTGGCGGGCGCGACCCTCGCCACGTTGCGCGGGTTCGCCCGGCGCATGGGTGAGAGCTGGGACGGGCTCCGCCGCGCGCAGGTGGGCACCCGGGTACTCCCGCCGGTCAGCGTGACAGGCGTTCTCGCGCCCCTCGAGGAGGCGATGTCGCTCGCGGGCTCGTGCGTCGACGGAGAGGACCGCCTCCTCGCGCACCTGGTCGGCCTAGAGCCCTATCGCGACCGCCTTCGCACGCTGAGCGCGTCCGGAGACGGGCTGGCGGTCCTCGGCGCGCTCGTAGGGCGAGCTCCGAAGCTCCGGGGAGGTGCCGCGGGGAGGAAGGCCGCGTGGTCCGGACGCAAGGACGACGTCGTCGCGCTATTGATCGAAGCCGACGAGGCCAGGGAGCAGGTCGTGTCGACCGCCGTCGGGGAGGCGCTCGCCACGGTGGCCGCTCGCCTGGGTGACCTCGTCGTCGAAGACGCAAGGCGGCGGGCGCGCGTGGGCCGGCTCCAATACCACGACCTGCTCGTGCTCGCCCGGGACCTCGTCCGCGACGAAGCCCACGTGCGCAGCACGCTCCACGAGAGGTATACGCACCTCTTCGTCGACGAGATGCAGGACACCGACCCGCTCCAGGTCGAGCTCGTCACGATGATCGCGGCAGAGCCCGAGGCGCCGGTCGGGCACGCCCCGTGGGGAGCGCTCGAGACGACGCCCGGCGCGACCTTCTTCGTGGGCGACCCCATGCAGTCGATCTACGGGTTCCGGCGCGCGGACGTGGGCGCCTTCTTGGACGTCGTCGAGCGGGTGGGCACGCCCGAGATAGCGCTCACGACGAACTTCCGCTCGGTCCCCGGCATCGTCGAGTGGGTGAACCGTGTGTTCGGCGCCCTCGTCGGTCCGGGGGAGCACGGACTGCAGCCCCCCTTCGAGCACTCCGATCCGATCAGAGACGCCGGGACGGGTGCCCCGGTACCCGTGACCATCATCGGCGCGGGGGAGGAGCGTCCGCGAACCTCGGCGGAGGTGCGCGCACGCGAGGCCGACGACGTCGCCGCAGCCATCGTCGAGATGGTTGGGGCCCGATGGCCCGTCGGGAAGGAAGGCAGGGCGGTCCAGCTCGACGACGTG
Organism: Acidimicrobiales bacterium; assembly: GCA_050743605.1. Classification (GTDB taxonomy): domain Bacteria; phylum Actinomycetota; class Acidimicrobiia; order Acidimicrobiales; family RAAP-2; genus JAJYVT01. The sequence continues at coordinate 2,610 of JBOGGB010000016.1, read as the reverse complement.
ACGGTGCTCGTACGGACGCGGGCGTCGATCCCGGCGCTCGAAGACGCGTTCGGCGCGCGTGGCATCGCCTACCGGCTGGAGGCGAGCTCGTACGTATACGGGGCGTCCGAGGTTCGAGACCTCTTTCACGTGTTGCGAGCGATAGACGATCCGATGGACACGCGCTCGGTGGTCGCGGCGCTCCGCTCTCCGGGCCTCGGTTGTGGAGACGACGACCTCCTCCGCTACCGCATGGCGGGTGGGACGTGGGACTACAGGACCGCCCCGCCCGGCGGGCTCGGTGACGACGCTCCGGTGGTGGCCGGGCTCGCTCGCCTGAGGACGCTCTCCGAGGCGCGCCCGTTCGTCCCGGTGTCAGAGCTCGTCGGGCGCGTGGTCGACGAGATGCGCCAGTTCGAGGCTGCCCTGGACACGAGGCGCTGGCAGGAAGAGTGGCGACGGCTGCGCTTCGTGCTCGACCAGGCACGCGCGTTCACCGAGACCTCCTCGGGAGGTCTCCACCAGTACCTGCGCTGGGTCGCCGTGCAGAGTGAAGACGACGCCCGGGTGGCCGAGGTGATCGTGCCGGAGGCGGGGACTCCGGCAGTCACGGTCATGACCGTCCACGCCGCCAAGGGGCTGGAGTTCCCTGTCGTAGCCGTCCTGGGCTTCGGAGCCGAGCCTCGGGGCGTAGTGGGTCCTGTGCTGCTCATCGGCGAGGACGGCCCCGAGATCGCCCTACGCCAGGGCATGTGCAGCCCGGGCTACGAGACCGCGCGCGCTCTGGAGGAGAAGAAGGCCGGGCTCGAGCTGGTGCGCCTCTTCTACGTCGCAGTCACCCGCGCCGAGAACCACCTGCTCGTGAGCGTGCAACGGACGGCCAGGGAGCCGGCTCGAGAGAGCGTCGCGGCGCGCGTGATCGGCGCGCTCGACGACACGCTGGCCGGCGAGGACGACACCTCGCTCGACGACACGCTGGCCGGCAGGGCCGACGACACGCTTGCCGGCGGGCTCGACACCTCGCAGGCCGGCGGGCTCCCCGCTACGCACCCTCACAGTGGCACTGCGGTGTCGTTCGCACGCTGGCGGGAGGAGAGAGGAGAGCGTTTCTGTGAGCCGCCGACCGTCGTCGCGGCGACCGGCGTGGCGAAGCTGGTCGACGCAGCCGCCGAAGTCGGCTCCAGAGCACAGGACGCCGCGGCACAGGACGCCGAGACCGGGGACGCCACATCCGGCGCTCGAGCGCCCTGGCGGAGAGGGAGGGCGGGGACCGCGCTCGGACGAGCGGTGCACGCCGTCCTCCAGTCCGGGGATCTCGCTACCCTCGACGACTTCGACCTGCTGGCACTCGCGCACGCGGTGACGGAGGGGATACCCGAGCGCGCTCGAGACGTGTCCCGCATAGCGCGCGCCGGCGCAACGAGCGACCTCGTGCGACGCGCCGTCTCAGGGAAGTACTGGCGAGAGATCTACGTGGGGGTGCCCGTGGGCGAGCGGGTGCTCGAGGGCTTCGTGGACCTGCTCTTCGAGGGGGAGGACGGTTTGGAGGTCGTCGACTACAAGACCGACCTCGTGCGAGACGACGAAGACGTCGAGCGTCTCGTCGAGCGCTATCGCCTCCAGGCAGCGGCCTACGCGCTCGGGGTCGAGCTCGCGTCCGGGCGCAAGGTGCAGAGGTGCACGCTGCTCTTCTTGCGGGGAACTGGCTCGCTGGCTCGGCCGGTTCCCCGTCTTACGGAGGCCGTTAGCGACGTGAGATCGGTCATGGGAAACGGTTCTGGCCACGCATAGGTACCAGATAGTCGCCGCCGGGGGCGTGCCGCGGGTATTCTCGGCGCGCTCGCCGGGGGCGCCGGCGAGGATGAGTAGAGGAGGTCCTTCGTGAAGATCCTAGTGCTGGGGGGCGACGGGTATCTGGGCTGGCCTGTCGCGTTGCATCTCTCGGCGCGCGGCCACGAGGTGGGGGTTCTAGACAACTTCGCTCGCCGTCGGTACGACCTCGAGCTCGGTGTGGACAGTCTCGTGCCCATCGCCCGGCTCCAGCGGCGCGTCAAGGTCTGGGAGGAGGTGTCGGGCTTCCAGATCGAGACGTACGTGGGCGACCTCTCCGACGCACCCTTCGTGCACCGGGTCGTCCGCGAGTTCGGCCCCGAGGCGATAGTGCACTTCGCCGAGCAGCGATCCGCGCCCTACTCCATGATCGACCAGGCTCACTGCGTATACACGCAGACGAACAACGTCGTCGGGACGCTGAACCTCCTGTACGCGATCGCGGACGTGGACCCCTCGATCCACCTCGTGAAGCTCGGCACGATGGGTGAGTACGGCTCACCGAACATCGACATCGAAGAGGGCTTCATCGAGATCACCCACAAGGGGCGAAGCGACGTGCTCCCCTTCCCGAAGCAGCCGAACTCCTTCTACCACCTCTCCAAGGTGCACGACTCCCACAACATCCAGTTCGCCTGTCGGATCTGGGGGCTTCGGGCGACCGATCTCAACCAGGGCATCGTCTATGGCCAGAAGACCCCCGAGACCGCCCTTCACCCGGACCTTGCAACCCGCTATGACTACGACGCGGTGTTCGGCACGGTGCTCAACCGCTTCGCCGTGCAGGCCGCCGTCGGCCAC
>JBOGGB010000015.1:0-3740 GCA_050743605.1 Acidimicrobiales bacterium | reverse complement strand
AGGTGGTCGTTGCCCGTGCGCTCGGGCGGGAAGGGCGACGCCGGCCGGATGGAACCCGACACGACGATGTCGGCGAACCGGCGGTTCAGCTCCTGGACCTCGGCCGCCGACGGCATGACCTGGAGCCGGAGCACCAGCAGGTCGCCCACCCACCGGCAGGAGTGGTAGTTCCGGTAGAAGCCGAGCACCTCGTCCGCAGCGGCGTCGACGGAGTCGGCCACCTTGAACAGGGACACGTCCTCGGGGGAGACGAAGCCCGGCCGGACGACCTCCTCGTCGATGAAACGGCGCCACCCCTTCCAGTAGGTCCCCCCCGGAGTCTCGACGAGCACCACCGGGGCGGGCTCGGCCTTGCCGGTCTGGAGCAGCGTGAGGAGCTCGAAGCCCTCGTCGAGGGTGCCGAAGCCGCCGGGGAGCACGGCGTAGCCGTGGGACTCCTTGATGAGCATCAGCTTGCGGGTGAAGAAGTACCGCATCTCGACGAGCTTCGGGTCCTGGGCGATGAAGGGGTTGGCCCCCTCCTCGTGGGGGAGGCGGATGTTCACCCCGAAGGCGTGCGCGCGGCCCGCGCCCTCCGAGCCTGCCGCCATGATGCCGGGGCCCGCGCCGGTGACCACCATCCAGCCCGCTCCCGCCAGGCGTGCGGCGAGGTCCCGGGCGAGCACGTACACGGGGTCCGCGGGGAGCGTACGCGCGGAACCGAACATGGAGAGCTTGCGCACCGAGCGGTAGGGCCCGAAGACGCGGAACGCCTCGGCCATCTCTCCCAGCGCGGCCTGGGCGATCTTCAGGTCCAAGACGTCGGTGTCCTCCTGGGCGAGCTCGAAGAGCGTCGCCAGCATCGACCGGAGAAGCTCGCGCTTGGCGGGGGAAAGGTGGTCGCCCGCGACGACCTCCGAGAGGGCGGCGTCCAGGGCGTCGGGCGAAGGTGGCTCGGCAGGCGGCAGCGCCTCGTCGGAGGTCGTCACCCCGGCACGCCGGCGCCCGCGGGCTCGGGCTCGACGCGGCCGTACAGGGTGGTGCGCTGCACGAGCGGGCGCCCGAGCGGCTCGACGATCGCCTCGAGCTCTTCCACTCCCATGCGCTGGCCGTGGGACGCGCCCGCCGCGCGCGAGATGTTCTCGTCCATGAGCGTCCCGCCGAGGTCGTTCCCCCCCGCGCGGAGCACCTGGCGGACGCCGTCGGGGCCCATCTTCACCCACGACACCTGGATGTTGTCGATGGCCCCGCGATAGGCGATCCGGCCCACCGCGTGCATCAGCAGCGACTCGCGGAACGTCGGTCCACGGCGCGCCCGCCGCTGGAGGTAGATGGGGGCGGCCATGTGCACGAAGGGGAGGGGGACGAACTCGGTGAAGCCACCGGTCTCCTTCGCGAGCGCCCGGGTGCGCACGATGTGGCGAGCCCAATGACGTGGCCGCTCGACCGCGCCGAACATGATCGTGACATTGGAGCGCAGCCCGACTCGGTGCGCGGTGCGGTGCGCGTCGAGCCACTCTGTGGTCGAGATCTTGTCCGGGCAGAGGACCTGGCGGATCTCGTCGTCGAGGATCTCGGCCGCGGTGCCCGGCAGCGTCTTCAGTCCAGCGTCCTTCAGGCGGACCAGGTAGGCCTCGAGCGGCTCACCGAGACGCTTGGCCCCTTCGGTGACCTCGAGCGCGGTGAACGCGTGGATGTGGATGCGCTCGGAGCCCGCGCGCACCGCACGCAGGACGTCGACGTAGTAGTCGCCGTCGAACGACGGATGGATGCCGCCCTGCAGGCAGACCTCGGTCGCCCCCACCTCCTCGGCCTCGGCGACCCGACGCGTGACCTCGTCCAGCTCCAGCAGGTACGGCGCGCCGCGCAGGTTCAGCGAGAGCGGTCCCTTCGAGAACGCGCAGAAGCGGCACTTGAAGGTGCAGATGTTCGTGTAATTGATGTTGCGGTTGTTCACGAACGTCACGTCGTCGCCGCACACCTCCGCGCGCAGCCCGTCCGCGACGGCTGCGACCGCGCGCACCTCGGGCCCCCACGCCGAGAACAGCGTCACGATCTCGTCCTCTGTGACCTCCTGACCCGCAGCCACGCCTGCGAGCACCTCGGCGACCGCGCCGCGCGCGTGCGGGCGGGGGAGGCCGTGCGTGACCGGCTCCGGTCCCAGAAGTGCAGGCGGTGGCGCCTCGTCGCCCGGGCACCACGCGTCCTCCCGGGCGAGCGCCTCGGCGTCGGAGGCGTCGAGGACGTAGAAGCGCATCGCCTCGTCGAGCCACCGCTCGGGGTCCGCCGCGAGCTCGGGGTAGATCGTGAGCCGCGGCGCGAGCGCGAACCCCTCCGCCTCGGTCGCCGCCCGCAGCACGTCGAGCGCGGGCCACGGCCGCTCGGGATTGACGTGGTCGAGCGTCACCGGCGACACCCCACCCCAGTCGTCAATGCCCGCGCGGAGCAGCGGGGCGAGGTCGTCTGACAGGTTCGGCGGGGCCTGCAGGTGGACGTCTTCTGGCAGGAGGAGCCGTGCGGCCGCGATCGTCCAGACGAGCTCCGCAGGTGGGCACTCGCCGTGGCGCGCCATCGCGGTGCCGGGCTTCGGGATGAAGTTCTGGACGATCACCTCTTGGACGTGGCCGTAGCGCAGGTGCGCCTCGGCGATCGCCGAGAGCGCGACCAGCCGGTCGGCCCGCGTCTCGCCGATCCCGACGAGCACACCCGTCGTGAACGGGATCGCCAGGCGGCCGGCGGCTTCCAGCGTGGCGAGGCGGCGCGCGGGGTCCTTGTCGGGCGCGCCGCGGTGGGCCGCCAGGTCGGAGCGCAGCGACTCGACCATCATCCCTTGGCTCGCGGTCACCTCCCGGAGCGCGGCGAGGTCCGCCGCAGCGAGGGCACCCGCGTTGGCGTGGGGGAGGAGCCCGGTCTCCTCTGCGACCGCGCGGCAGCACGCGACGAGGTAGTCCACGGTCGAGGAGTAGTCGTGGTCGGTGAGCCAGCGCGCGGCAATCGAGTAGCGGTCCTCGGGCGCCTCGCCCAGGGTGAAGAGCGCCTCCCTGCAGCCGGCCTCACGGCCGCGGCGGGCGATCTCGAGCACCTCTGTGATCGTGAGGTACGGCGCGGCGAGACGCGCCGGGGCCTTGGCGAACGTGCAGTAGCCGCAGCGGTCCCGGCACAGCATCGTGAGGGGGACGAAGACCTTCGGGGAGTAGGTGATGCGAGTGCCGTGCGCGCGGTCGCGCACGTCGGACGCGGCGGCGATCAGATCGGCGAGGTCGGCATCGAGAAGGTCTGCGTGCGCGGGAGGCATCCAGCCGCGGTCGTGGACCGCCGCGCCGGGTCGCCTGGGGGACGTCTCGGATCTCACAATGTCCTCTTTCACAATGGGCCTCATTTCACGGGCGCTCTCACAGCTCGGGGATGCGCCAGGCGTCGCCCGAGCGCTCGAGGAGGAGGTCGGCGATCTGGGGGCCCCAGGTGCCGGCCGGGTAGGGGTGCAGGCCGCCGCCGGGCTCGGACCACGCCTCGAGGTACGGGTCGACGATGCGCCACGCCTGCTCCACCTCGTCGGTGCGGATGAAGAGCGTGGCGTCGCCACACATCGCGTCGTGCAACAGGCGCGGGTACCCGTCGGTCTCCTGGGCGTCCTTGAAGGCCTTGTCGTAGAGGAAGTCCATGGAGACCGACTGCACCCGGAACTCCTCGCCGGGCACCTTGGCACCGAAATTCAGGCTGATGCCCTCGTCGGGCTGGATGCGGAGCACCAGGGTGTCGGG
>JBOGGB010000014.1:0-3517 GCA_050743605.1 Acidimicrobiales bacterium | reverse complement strand
CTTCTCGTCGCTACTGCAGCGCGACGGCTCATGGAACCTCGAGACGGTCGTCGGGGCGGACCGGCGCCGCGATCCCGACGACGTGCACGGCGCGCTCGTGGACGCCGCGCTCGACGCGATCGCGACGCGCGGCGGCGGGTGCGTAGGTGCCTGGCTGCGGGCGCCCACCGAACGGCGCGCGAGAGACCTCGTCCGCCGCGGGCTGCAACCTCGGCGCGAGCTGCTCCAGCTCCGCTCCGACCTCCCGCCAGAGGCGGTGCGCGACGCCAGCACGCCACCGATCCCGGTCCGACCCTTCCGCCCAGGTCGGGACGAGGAGGCGTGGCTGAAGGTGAACGCGCGCGCGTTCGCAGACCACCCAGACCAGGGCTCCTGGACCCTCGCCGACCTCGAGCGCCGTGAGCGGCAGCCGTGGTTCGACCCAGGAGGGTTCCTGCTACACGAGCTGGACGGCCGCCTCGCGGGCTTCTGCTGGACGAAGATCCACCGGGTCCCGATCCTCGGGGAGATCTACGTGATCGGAGTCGACCCGGACTTCCAGGGGCGGGGGCTCGGGCGCGCGCTCGCGCGCGCGGGCCTGGGCCACCTCGCCACCCGGGCGGTTCCGACCGCGATGCTCTACGTGGAGAGCGCCAACATCCCGGCCCTCGTGCTCTACCGCTCGCTCGGATTCTCCGAGCACCACCGAGAGCTCCAATTCACGGGGGACGTGCCGCCCCGACGTCAGACGGACGCGCCGACCGCGCGGCCGACCCCGTAAGTCACCGCGGCAGCGACCGCTGCCACGAGGAGCTGGCGAGCCGCGCTGCGCACCACCGACCGGCCGGTGAGCACGCCGAGCGTCACGCCAACCGAGATCGCCGCGGCCGCGCCGATCGCAATGGATGCGACGAGCGCGCCGTTACCGTGGGTGAGGAGCCAGGGGATCAGAGGGAGCAGCGCGCCGAGCGCGAACGTGGCGAACGAGCTCGCTGCGGCGAGCAGTGGTGAGCCGAGCGAGGTCGGATCGATGCCCAGCTCCTCACGCGCGTGGGTCTCGAGCGCGATCTGCGGGTCACGCATCATCAGGTCCGCGACTTGTCGGGCGAGGGCGGGAGTGAGGCCTCGCCGCTCGTAGATCGCCACCAGCTCCCCGCGCTCGGCCGCAGGGGTCTGCTCGAGGGCGTGCCGCTCGACCTCGAGCTCCCGCTCGAGCAACTCCCGCTGGGCTTGCATGGACACGAGCTCCCCGGCCCCCATGGAGAAGGCCCCTGCGATGAGGCCTGCGAGGCCCGAGAGGCGCACGATCCCCCCGCCGGCGTGCGCGCCCGCCACGCCGAGGATGAGCGAGACGTTGGTGACGAGCCCGTCGCTTATCCCGAAGACGGCTGCCCTCGCACCGCCGGATTGGATGTTGCGGTGGTGCCGCTCGCCGGACGCGTCGTACCCCGCTCTGCGTGCCGGACGGCGCCGACGACGAACTTCCACGAGCATCAGCGTACCGATGCCGCTCCGGAGCCTGCGGACTGGCAGAATGGGCGGGTGCCAGCCAAGTGGGTCGACCCACACCAGCCCCAGGCTCTCCAAGGCGCCGTCGTCTTCTCCTACCTGAACGCGGCGCTCGCCCTGATCTTCACGATCGCACTGGGAGAGTCGGCGTTCCTGTTCATCTTCATCCTCCTCGCCATCGCCGGGTTCGGGATCGCGAACGAGAAGCGCCTCGCGTACTGGGCGGCAGTGGTCCTGGCCTCCTTCTTCCTGCTGGCCGTCCTCACCCTCATGGTCACCGGAAGCGGGCTCGGCGGCATCTTGAACCTGGTCTTCGCGGGAATCCTCGTCGCGCTCCTGCTCCACCCTGAGAGCCGGAACTACGAGCGCATCTGGTTCAAGTAGGCCGGACCGACCGTGACGACCACCGCAGCGCACCAGCAGTGACCACGATCGTCCATGGAGTCGACCAGTTCCCGACGATGGTCGGCTCGCACCTCGGCTACAGCGACTGGGTGCTCGTCGACCAGGGGCGCATCGACCGCTTCGCGGACGCCACCGGCGACCACCAGTGGATCCACGTCGATCCCGAACGTGCGGCGCAGGGTCCCTTCGGCACGACGATCGCTCACGGCTTCCTGACCCTCTCGCTCGTGCCGCTGCTCCTCGCGCAGGTCGTGCGCGTCGAAGGGGTGGCGCTCGGCGTGAACTACGGGTGCAACAGGGTGCGGTTCCCCGCCCCCGTCCCCGCCGGCTCGGAAGTACGGGTCGGCGCCTCGGTGGCCTCCGCCGAGGAGGTACCGGGCGGCATCCAGGTCGTCCTCGACGTCACGGTCGAGATCCGCGGCGCAGACAAGCCCTCCTGCGTCGCGCAGCTGGTTGTCCGCCACTACCGGGCGTGACCGCGACGAGCCTTCCGGCGGGGAGGGAGAAGAGCGTCCGGGTCCGGTCGATGTTCGACGCAATCGCGCCCCGCTACGACCGCGTCAACCGGATCATCTCCCTCGGTCTGGACGGGCACTGGCGGCGGCGGGCGGTGCGTGCCCTCGCCCTCGCCCCGGGATCCGCAGTGCTCGACCTCGGGTGCGGGACCGGCGCGCTCGGCGTGATCGCACGGCAGTTCGGCTACCGCGTCGTGGGTATCGACGTAAGCCCAGGAATGCTGGCAGCGCGTTCCAGCCGCTCGGCAGTCGCGCTCGGTGACGCAGCGGCCCTGCCTTTCGCCACCGGGTCGTTCGACGGCGTGCTCTGCGCCTATGCGCTGCGGAATTTCACCCACCTCGACGCGTCGCTCGCAGAGGCCGCTCGCGTCGTCCGCCCGGGCGGTCGTGTCTCGCTGCTCGAGGTCGCCACCCCGCCGCACCGACTGGTGCGCGCCGGCCACTCGTTGTGGTTCCGGCACGTCGTGCCGGTCATTGGAGCGGCGCTCTCCGACCGCGACGCCTACCGGTGGCTCCCCGACTCGGTTGCGTACCTACCCGAGGAAGGAGAGCTCCGCGAGCTGCTCCGACGGTCGGGGTTCGCGACCGTCGGATGCCAGCTCCTCCAAGGAGGGCTCAGCCAGATCGTGACCGGCACCCGCACCGGTGCGCCGGACGGGCGGTGAGCGACAAGTTCGGCGGTGCGGGCGCAGTGGGCCCCTCCGGACTTCCCGACGCCGGCGACTTCATCGCGACCTCGAGCTGCGTCGACCCCTCGGAATGGTCGGTGCGCGCGACGTCTGAGCTGCGCGCAGCCGCCGACCATGGCGTGCTCGTGGCCGGGCGCGAACGGCTCCTCGCTGCGAGGGGCGTCGCGGCGACGCTGCCGCTTCCCGACGGGCTCGAAGACGGGCACGCGCTGTCCGCTGTGCGCGCATGGCTCGCCGACATCGAGGACGGCAGCACGGACGTCGAGATACCGGAAGGGGTTGCGCGGGGCCCGGTCGCGCTCGGTGCCTTCGCCTTCGAACGCAGTGCGCCCGCAGAGCTCGTCGTCCCGTCTGTGACGTGGTGCCGCGAGGTCGGGGGCCGCGTCTGGCGAGTCGAGGTCCGCCGTCGCGACGACGCCC
>JBOGGB010000013.1:0-2010 GCA_050743605.1 Acidimicrobiales bacterium | reverse complement strand
AGTCCGGGTCGACGGCGGAGGCACCGCTGGCGTGGGCGAGGAAGTCGTCCCCCACGACTTGGGCCGCGTGGAGCGCCTCTTTGATGTCGCCCGGTTCGAGGAGGCTGCGCTCGTACGCACTGTGCGCCCAGACGCCGGCCAGGCAGTCGGCCTGGAGCTCGGCCCGCACCGACAGTGCGTTGCTCTGCGACGGATCGGCCTGTTCTGCGGCGGCGACGCGGCCGGTGACGCCGACCAGGTTCTGTACGTGGTGGCCGAATTCGTGCGCGACCACGTAGGCCTCGGCGAAGTCGCCGCTCACCCCGAACTTCGCCTCGAGGGTCAAGAAGAACCGGATGTCCAGGTACACGGTCTGGTCGCCGGAGCAGTAGAACGGGCCCACGTTCGCGCTCTCGGTGCCGCACGCCGTCGCGACCTTGGATCGAAACAGCACCAGCCGAGCCGGGCTGTACCCCTGTCCCGACTTGGTGAATTCCTCGCTCCACATGGTCTGGATGTCGGAGAACACTTGGTGCAGGAACGTCGTCTGCCCGGCCTCCGTCGAAAGGTCCGGAGCGCCCGGTGAAGCAGAAGGCCCAGGGGCAGTCGGCAGCTTGTCGATCTTCGGGCCGTCGATCGGCCTCTTCGGACCCGACGAGCCCGACGAGGAGCCCGGCGCAGGTGACGATCCGCAGGCGCCCAGGGTTACCCCCGACGCCAGGACGACCAGGGCGGCGACCGCCGGCACGAAGGCTCGCCGGATCCGGCTGGCCCAGGAGTTGACCATCGAATCAGACCGAGCCGGTCACCATGCCCAGCGGCACAGCCCGACGCTACCGCAGCCCTGACGAAGCCCCGTCCGGCCCCTGACGCGCCAGCTCAAGACGCCCGAGGCCCCCCCGCCCAGGCCCCAAGCTCAGGCCCAAGCCTCCGGGCTCATCCTCCGGGCTCAGCCGACGACCGAGTTCGCCGCCGCCACGTACGGCCGGCACGGCTCGTCGCGCAGGCTCGGGCACGCCGGGACGCCCGAGGCCGCGGGCGGCACCGTCACCCCGGACACAACCGGCAGCACGAGGCTCGACGGCATTGTCGGCGACATCGCGACCTCCACCGAAGAACCGCTCCCGAGCGCCGGCTCGGTGTCGCCGAACGACCACACCGGCTGCGTCCCGTTGGGAGCAGAGATCGTCAACCTGATCCTCGACCCGGCGCGGTACACGTGGCCCTCGTAGTACAAAGGGATGGCGACCTTGACCCACTGGCCGCTCGGCATCGGCCCCGCGTCCGCGGCCGTATAGGACGGCACGGGCTCGAGCAGGGACGACGGCTGGTCGAGCTCGTCGACCGAGCCAGTGGAGAGCGCGCGCTCGCTGGCCCGCATCCAGCCGTCCTGAACGAGAGTCTCGTCCCTATCAGCACCGACCTCGCTGACCGTAGCCTGCAGGTCGACGTCGGGCGTGGACGACCTCACCCAGACGTACACCGCTCCGGAACCGACGACCGTCGTGTCCTGAGCCAGAGGCGCGGAGATCCACGACACCGCCGTACCGGCGGGGTTCTGCTCCCACTTCCACTCCCACTGGGACGCATTGCCCCACAGTCCACCTGCACCCGTGTCGGGTCCGAAGTCCGTGAGCGGGAGGGTCCCCGCGTCGGACGTGTAGCCGTCGGCACCGGACGCCGCTGGCGGCTGTGCCCCGAGCACCCCGCTCGCACCCGGCTGGAGGTACCAGGTCTGCGCAGAGGTCCCCGCCACGAGCGCTCCGGGCTCGGCACCCGGTCCCGACTGCGGCGCCGCGGAGAAGTACTGCTCGAACGCCGCGTACGGGTTCCCCGCTGTCGTCTGGCCCGTCGGCGAGGTGCCGGCGCCGTTTGTGAAGAGCACCCGGACCTCGGGGATCTTCTCGAAGGCCGCCACCGCGGCTGTGTAGGTGGGGATCTCCTGGATCAGATCGGCCGGCATGGTGACGAGATCGCTCTGGGGAAGTCCCATGGCCGACTGGTAGATGACCGGCGCCGCCGCCCGGGTAA
>JBOGGB010000012.1:0-2261 GCA_050743605.1 Acidimicrobiales bacterium | reverse complement strand
AAGCTGCGCCGAAGAAGGCCGCAGCGAAGAAAGCGGCGCCGAAGAAGGCCGCAGCGAAGAAAGCGGCGCCGAAGAAGGCCGCAGCGAAGAAGGCCGCACCCCCGGCGGATCCTCCGGAGCCTGCGACCGGGTGATGCCCGCGCGCGGGCTGCTCATCGCGTTCGAAGGCGTCGACGGGAGCGGCAAGTCGACCCAGGCGAGGATCCTCGCCGAAGCTGTCGGCGCGCTCCTCACCTTCGAACCGGGGGCCACCGAGCTCGGCGTCGCCCTGCGACGACTCCTCCTCGAGCCTGGCCACCAGGTCCCCGACGTGCGCGCCGAGGTGCTCCTCGTGGCCGCCGACCGCGCGCAGCACGTCGCCGAGGTGGTCCTTCCCGCTCTGGAGGAAGGCCGGGTCGTGGTGACCGACCGGTTCTCCGGGTCCACCCTCGCCTATCAGGGGTACGGCCGGGGGCTCCCGGTCGAAGAGCTGCGCGGGCTTGTCGGCTGGGCGAGCGCCGGCCTCGAGCCCGACCTCACCATCGTGGTCGACGTCCCCCCCGGGGTGGCACGCGGCAGGCTCGAGCACGGGCACGAGGACCGGCTCGAGCAGCTCGACGAGCAGTTCTTCTGCAGGGTGCGCGACGGCTACCTCGCCCTGGCGGGCGCGGACCCCGCCAGATGGGCGGTGGTCGACGGCGATCGGGACGTGGCAACGGTGGCGGAGGCGGTCCGCGAGGTCGTGTCGCGGCGGCTCGATCTGGGTCCGGGCCCGGAGCAGCAGGAGTGAGTCCAGTCCCGCCTTCTCCTGACGGGCCCCCGGTGGCCGCGCTGTTCGACGGCGTCGTCGGCCAGGCGCGCGCGCTGTCCTCCCTCCGCGCCGCGGTCCGCAGTCCCGTGCACGCCTATCTCTTCGTCGGGCAACCGGGCTCGGGGCCGCGGGCGGCGGCACTGGGCTTCGCCGCGGCGTTGCTCTGCCCGGACGGCGGCTGCGGCGCGTGCGACTCGTGCCGCCGTGCCCTGGGCAGGAGCCATCCGGACCTCGTCATGGTCGCCCGCACTGGCGCCGCGATCGACGTGGACGACGCCCGCCGGCTGGGGGCGCTCGCGTTGCGCCGCCCGCTCGAAGCCGCGCGTCAGGTTCTCGTCGTCGGCGACATGCACCTGGCAGAACGTGCCGCGCCCGCCCTGTTGAAGACGCTCGAGGAGCCGCCGGCGACGACCGTCTTCGTCCTCCTCGCCGACGACGTGCCGCCGGACCTCGCCACCATCGCGAGCCGCTGCGTGGAGGTCCCGTTCCCCCCGGTGGGGACCGAGGCGATCGCCGCGTGGCTCGCCGGGCGTGGCACGGACCCCGGACGGGCGCATCTCGTCGCGCAGGCGGCGGGCGGAGACGTCGAGCGCGCGCGGCTGTGTGCCGAGGACCCGGGCTTCGTCGACCGCCTGGGGATGTGGCGGTCGATCCCCTCGCGCCTCGACGGCCACGGGGCCGTCGCCGGCGCGCTCGCCCGGGAGGTGCTGGCGGCGACCGACCGCGCGCTCGCGCCGTTGCGCGCGGAGCACCAGCAGGAACTGGCGGCGCTGGAGGCGGACGCCAAGGCGGCGGGAGAGCGGGGGATCCCGGGGCGAAGGGACGTTGTGGACCGCCAGCACCGCGAGGAGCGGCGCTGGCGCACCGAGGAGCTGCGAAACGGTCTCGGCATCCTCGCCCGCACCTACCGTGACCGGCTCGTGGAGTCGGTGGCGGCCCAGGCTGCGCCGCCGACCGAGCATGCGCGGGCCATGCGACCGGACGAGGCGAAGGGGGACGAGCGGGCGGTCTCCTTCGTGTCCGACGCTGCGTCGGCGCTGCGCCGCAACGCGCAGGAGACGCTGCTCCTCGAGGCGCTCTTCGTGCGGCTCGGCCGTCTCGGCGGCTGAAGGCGTTCGCCGGGTCCTCGGGCGCCCCGCGGAACGCCTACCATGGGGCGTCCGGTCGGCGTCCGAAGCGCGCGACGGTACGCCTGGGTAGCTCAGTTCGGCAGAGCAGCGCACTCGTAACGCGCAGGCCGTGGGTTCAAGTCCCACCCCAGGCTCGATCGTGGTGTCGCGAGACATCGCGGACAGATGTCGCGCGACCTCGTAGACAGTCACGTTCCCTCGCCGCACCGATCTGTCGAATGAAAGAAGCGTGTGCGAGCCCACAGCGACACGTAGACGAGGCTCACGAGCACCGGAACCTCGATGAGCGGTCCGACCACGCCGGCAAGCGCTTGGCCGGACGTGACCCCGAACACCCCGAT
>JBOGGB010000011.1:0-2302 GCA_050743605.1 Acidimicrobiales bacterium | reverse complement strand
GGGACCCGACCACCGGTGCGAGCTCGGCCGCGAGCGCGCCGCTCGCGCGCGCGGGCCCGTGCGCGCCGCGCCCGCCGCCTGAGGACGCCCCACCTGCGCCACTGGAACCGCCAGCACCGGCGCCATCTGCACCCGCGCCACCCGCGACGAGGTCGTGCTCGAGCGCGCGCGCCCAGGCGACGGCCGGAGCGCTGCGGCCGCGCTGCAGCTCGAGCAACGAGAGGCTCGGGAGGACCCCGACCCGCGCCAGGGTCGCGGTTCGGCCGGTCATGGCGAACAGCTTCGAGGCCTCGGAGAACCCGAGCTCGTAGTCGCCGGCGACCGCGTGGACCGAGACGGCGAGCTGCGACCCCCAGGCGGCGAGCGCGAGGCTGCCGACGCGCGCCGCGATCGATGCGCCGCGGAGCACGGCGTCGGCCGCGGCCGCAACGTTCCCCTGGGAGAGGAGCATCGAGCCCTCGATGAGGGGCCCGACCGCGGCGAGGCCCACGTCCCCGCTGTGCTCCGCACACCCGTCGACCCACTGCGCCCAGCGGTGCGCCTGGCGCCTGAGCCCCTGCTGGGCCAGGCTGCAGCCGATCACGAGCGCCACCTCGGGTGAGGAGGGGAAGCGCTCGGTCTGTCCGATGAGGAGCGACACGTGGCTGCGTTCGGCCACCTCGTCGATGGCCTCGCCCCGCGCCAGGCTCGCCGCCGCCCGGACCGTCCGGGCGAGCACCTCGGAATAGCTGCTCACCGCGACGGCGACGCCGACGGCGCGCTCGGCCGCCGCCTCGGCCTCGTCGGGCTGGTTCGCCAGGATCCACCACGCGGCAGCGTCCACGAGCATGGCGAGCGCGCGGTGCGGGCGCGTGGACATGCAGGCCTCGGCCGCCGCGACCATCCGCGCGCCGGCCGCGACGTCGTCGGGCGCGGTCGCCAGGCGAGCCCGCTGGTAGTCCAGCTCGGCCGCGACGGGCGCGCTGAGCTCGAGCTCCAGGGCGGGCTCGCCGCACTGCAGGGCGCGCCCGCGCTCCCCCGCCGCCATCCAGTGGCTGCAGGCGTCGGCCAGGTGCTGGCCCACCGCGTCGGCGTTCGCCGTGCACATCGCCGCGAGCTCCTCGTGACGTGCCGCGGCTGCGGGGTCGCCGCGCTCGAGCGCCACGCCCGCCGCCTCGACCAGACGGCGCGACGCGAGCTCGTCGGGGGCGACGAGGTCCACCGCCGCGTGGTACGCGCTCTGCTCGATGGCGTGCGCCTCGGCCAGGACGTCGCTCAATGCCTTGCGCACGGCCTGGCGGACCTCGAGCGGCGCGCGGGAGAACGCCACGCTGCGCACCAGCTGATGGCGGAAGTCCACCCTCGGGCCCCGCTCGTAGATCACCTGCGCGTCCAGCGCGGGGGCGAGGTCGGCGGGCGCCACACCCAGCCGTTGCATCGCCGCGAACATGTGGTCCCTCGACGCCCCGCCCGCGGCGACGACCGCGAGCCCTCTCCTCGTGGGAGCCGGCAGGTAGCGCACGATGTCGAATGCCTCCGCCATGTCCCCGCTCACCGGCAACGGGTCGGGCAGCGGGTGCCACCCCGCGAGCTGCGCAGGAGTGAGACGCCCGCAGACCTCGAGCAGCGCGAGGGGGTTCCCGCCCGTGCGCCCGACGAGCTCTGAGAGGACGGCCTCGTTCGGCACCTGGTCGAGACGGGCGCCGAGGAGCTCGCGCGCCTGGGACATGGTGAGCCCGGTGAGCCGGTGCACCGGCACGTCGGGGCGGTCGATCTCGAAGGACTCGAGGTGCGGCGTGTCGCGCCACGAGAGGAGGAGGCTGATCGGCTGGTCCGCCAGCTGCACCACGACCGCCACCGCGATGGCGGTCACCAGGCCGGGCGGGAGCAGGTGGCAGTCGTCGACCGTCACGAGGAGGGGTCCCCCCGACGCCTCCGCCAGGCCCTGGACGGCCCGGGTCGCGGCGGCGACGAGCGCCCGGGGGGGCGCGGCGGGAGCGGCCGCGGGCGAGACGTCCGACGCGAAGCGCGGGAGCGAGGGCACGGCCTTCTTGCCCTCTTCGAGTGCGCCCGCGAGCTCGCTCAGCGGGCCGGGCCATTGCGGCGGCAGCGAGGTCGCCGCACCCTGGACCCTGCCTCGGACCTGGACGGTGCGGAACTCGGTCGCCCTGGCCACGGCAGCTTCGATCAGCGAGCTCTTCCCGACGCCGGACTCGCCCCGCAGGGCGATCGCGCCGCTCTTCCCCCGGCGGGCCACCCACAAGAGCTGCTCGACGTGGGCGAGCTCCCTGCCGCGCGCGACCAGCCCCGCCTGGACGCCGGG
>JBOGGB010000010.1:0-3451 GCA_050743605.1 Acidimicrobiales bacterium | reverse complement strand
CCGAACGACTTCTCGAGGCCGCGGACACAGAGCTCGCCCTGCCCCTGCCCGGCGGGCCCGTACCCGTTCGCTACGTTCCCGTCCTTCGGATGCCCGAACATTCCCCTTCAGGGTACCCTGAGGAACGGGGACCCGACATGGGACGCCCGGGCCGCGCCCTCACGCCTGGCGGATCTGCGAGCGGAGACGGGCTACCCACTCGTCTGCGTGGCGCCGGGCCTCTCCGGCCTCCTCCCGGCGCCCTGGAGCGTGCGGCCCGCCCGCAGGGTAGGAGCCGAGGAACTTCACGTCGGCAAGGTTCGCCCGAAGGTCGCGGAAGCAATCGGCGACCACCTCGTCGGCGATGTGGCCCGCAAGGTCGACGGCGAAGCAGTACTCGCCCAGCCCCTGCTTGGTGGGGCGCGACTCGAGCCGCGTCAAGTTGATGTTGTGCGCGGCGAACTGGCCGAGGATGCCATGGAGGTTCCCGGGACGGTCCGAGTCCTGGAAGCAGACGATCGTCGTCCGGTCGTGCCCGGTGGGCGGAGGGATGCCCGCCTCTCCCGCCGGGCCCACCGCGATGAACCGCGTCTGGTTGCCCGAGAAGTCCTCGACGTCCTCGGCGAGGATCGTGAGACCGTAGAGATCGGCGCAGAGACGGGGAGCGATCGCCGCCGCGTGACGGTCGGGGTGTGCGCCGAGCTGGCGCGCCGCGTCGGCGGTGGAGTTGGCCGCAACGGCCTCCGCACCCGGCAGCTGGTCGGCGAAGAAGCGGCGGCACTGCGCAAGAGCCACGGGATAGGACACGACCCGCCGGACGTCACGGAGCGTTGCGCCGCGCGTCCCCATGAGGTGGAGGCGGACATCGAGCACGACCTCGCGCTGGATGAGGAGGTCGACGTCGAAGATCAGCGCGTCGAGGGTGTCGCGGACCACGCCGTCGATCGCGTTCTCGATCGGGACGAAGCCGATGTCGACCCTGCCCGAACCCACCGCCTCGAGCACGTCGCCGATCGCGCCCATGGGCTCGAGCGCCGCAGACGAGTAGTCCTCCTGGGTGAGTAGCGCCTCCTCGGTGAAGGTCCCGAGCGGTCCGAGAAAGGCGACAGAGGACGGACGGATCGCAGGGGCGGCCATGTCGAGGCAGGATAGTGAGCTGCCATGGACGAGATCCGCCTGCACGAGCTGCTCGTCGACGTCGCCAGAGGGGACTGCGACCCCGACGAGGCGGTGCGACGCCTCCGCCGCCTTCCCTTCGCGGACCTCGGCTTCGCCCGGGTCGATCACCACCGCACGCTCCGCCAGGGCTTCGCCGAAGCGGTCTACGGGCCTGGGAAGAGCCCCGAGCAGTGCGCCTCCATCGTGGCCGAGCTTCTGGCGGAGGGTTCGGGACCGGTCCTGCTCACCCGGGCCGACGCCGACCAGTTGGCCGCCGCGCTCGAGGTGGCGCCCACCGAGTCGGTCGTCACCCCGACCGGGTCCCTCTCCACCGTCGCATGGCGGCAGGCTTCCAGGCGGCCGGGCAGGGTCCTCGTCCTCACGGCGGGCACCGCGGACCTCCCGGTCGCCCACGAGTGCCGAGCCGTGCTCGACGCGTTGGGCTTCTCGCCAACCCTGCTCGCCGACTGCGGGGTGGCGGGCGTGCACCGGCTGCTCGCGTCGGTCGCAGAGCTCCAGGACGCCGACGTCGTGGTGGTCGTGGCGGGCATGGAGGGCGCGCTCGCGAGCGTCGTCGGAGGCATCACCGCCGCGCCGGTCGTCGCGGTGCCGACGAGCGTCGGCTACGGGGCGTCCCTCGAAGGGGTGACCGCGCTCCTCGCGATGCTCGCCTCCTGCGCGGCGGGCCTCACCGTGGTCGGGATCGACAACGGCTTCGGCGCGGCCTGCGCCGTCGCGCGTCTGCTCCGATGAGCCGTCCGTCCCGCTCCGCCGGCGAGACGCGTCCGGCCCGCGTCCACCGCGTCCAACGCGTCGCCTGGTTCCACTGCTTCGCGGGCATCGCCGGTGACATGGCTCTCGGCAGCCTCCTCGACGCGGGGGCCGACGAGAACGAGGTCGCCGCATTGCTCGAGCGGCTGCCCGTCGGGGGCTGGAAGCTCCGCGTCGACAAGGTGCTACGTGGCGGGATCGCGTGCACGCGCGCGATCGTGCACGTCGACGAGGTGGTCGACGGTGCCGGAGGTGCAACCACAGCCGTTCGCGGCGGCCGCCGCCACTCGGACGTCGCTGCCGCCGTTCGAGCGGCCGCGCTCCCGGAGCGGGTCGAGCGGAGGGCACTCGCCACCTTCGCCGCGCTCGCAGAGGTCGAGGGTGCGCTGCACCGGATGGACCCCGCCGACGTCCACTTCCACGAGGTCGGGGGGCACGACGCGCTCGTCGACGTGGTCGGCACCGCTGCGGCGCTCGAGGTGCTCGGCGTCGACACCGTGGCGGTCTCCGCGGTGGCACTCGGCACCGGGACCGTGCTCGCCGCCCACGGCACGCTGCCGAACCCGCCTCCCGCGGTCCTCCGGCTCCTCGAGGGCTTCCCCACCTACGGGCGGCCAGTACGTACCGAGCTCACGACGCCGACGGGCGCGGCGCTCGTGCGAGCGCTCGCGCCAGCCGAGACTGCGGGTGCGATGCCGGCAATGACCGTGCGCGCCTCGGGCTACGGGGCCGGCGCGGCCGAGCTCGACACCCTCCCAAACTGCACCCAGGTGGTGATCGGCGACACGACCGCGCTCGCCGCGCACGTCGGTCCCGGACAGCCGGTCACGGTCCTCGAGGCGAACCTCGACGACGCGACGGGCGAGCAGCTCGCGCTCGCGCTCGCGATGCTCCTCGAAGAGGGCGCGCTGGACGCGTGGGTCACCCCGGTAGTGATGAAGAAGGGCCGCCCCGGCCACACGTTGCACGTGCTCTGCGACCCGGCGCACGGCGAGGCGCTCGCCGAGGTGGTGCGCCGCACGACGGGGAGCTTCGGCGTGCGCGCCGTCCACGGGGAGCGCTGGCCAGAGTCGCGCCACATCGAAGAGGTGCAGGTCGAAGGGTACCCGGTACGGATGAAGGTCGGGCTCGCCAGGGCGAAGGCCGAGCCCGAGAACGTCGCCCGGGTCGCGGCGGCCACCGGCCTCGCCGCGCAGGAGGTCACCTCGCGCGCGGAGGAGGCGTGGCGGCGCGACCGGCGCTGACCGGCGCTGACCGGCGCTGACCGGCGGGGTACTGTGCGCGCGATGCGCGTCCTGGTGCTCCGCCATCACGAAGAGGACTCGCCCGGCCTCGTCGCCGACGCGTTCGTCGCGCGCGGTGCGACCGTCGACACGTACCTCTGCTCGAAGGGCCGGCCGCTCCCCGACGTCGGTGGCTACGACCACCTCGTGGTCCTGGGGTCGAACGCGTCCGTCTACGACAAGAAGGAGTGGATTGCCGCGGAGATCGAGTGGCTGGGCGACGTGCCGATTCCTGTGCTCGGGATCTGCTTCGGCGCCCA
>JBOGGB010000009.1:0-4949 GCA_050743605.1 Acidimicrobiales bacterium | reverse complement strand
GTATGGGAGCTCGCGGGCTCGACGCGCACGCCGCCCAGGCGCGTGGCAGCGCGGGCCTTGGCCTCGCCGGCGCTGACCGGGGCTGCGGTGTCGACGAGGGCGCGCAACTGAGTCTTCAGGTCATTCGACATGGTCACGCTGGTCTGCTCCCAGTGCTCGGCGAAGGCGGCGGAGTCCGCGTTCGAGGTGGTTGCGAACGGTGGTGGGCTTGATCTCGAGCAGATCGGCGGTCTCGGCGACCGAGCAGCCGAGGCCGTGCACCAGCACGACGGCGAGCCGCTGCCGGTCGGGCAGGGCCCGCAGCGCATCGGGAAGCCTGGGCTCGAACAGGTGCTCGGCGGGCTCTGGGACCGCGAAGACGAGCGGCTCGCGCCGGCGCCGGGCCTTGCTCTGGGCCACACGGAACAGGTAGCCAGCAGGGCGCGTCATGGCCATCACGCGTGCCCAGTGCTCCCATGCGTACGCGAGGGCCTCCGCGGTCGCGTCCCTTCCGTCCTCCGTCCCGTAGAGCGCGACGAGGGCTGCACGGAGCCGGGGCTCCACCTCGGCGACGAAGCAGTCGAAGGCCGTGGCCGCCCGGATCGGCGCGTGCCGGCTCGGAATTTCGCTGCTCAGCACCCGGTGGTCCTCCGACTCGACTTGCCCGGCCGACGGCTCCTGCCGAGGGCCTCCACCGATACAGACCGCCGAGCGTCCGGAATGTGCCACACCGACTTCGCGACCACCGCTGACCCCACGGTCTCGTCGCAGATGTGAGCGCCTCTCCCCTACGGGCTCGGTCCGTCTACAGGCTCGGCCCGTCTACAGGCTCGACCCGTCGTGCGTGATCACCGGCTTCACGTCGAGGACAGGGGTCCCGTCGAGTGCCTCGAGGTTCGCGACCTCGATCCAGCCTTGCCCTCGGGCGACCACGGTCGTGCGATGCAGGCCGATCGGGTTCGGCCTGTCCGGCGAGCGAGTGCTGAAGACGCCCATCAGTGGCACCGACTCGTCGTCCTCGGGGTGGGTCGCCATCGCGGTCCGGTCGGCGCGGTCGAGCCACGTGAGGACGAAGATCTCCTCACCCACCTCGAGGTCGGTCCAGCATCGGCTGGACCAGGCTTCGGCGACGATCCGGGCGGTGGGCGCCCCGGCAGCCTGACAGGGCGCTTCGGAGATCGTGCGGAGCGGCGAGCGCACCCAGCCCGCCGGGACGAGCGTGTATTCGGGCGACGGTGAGCCGGGCTCGCCCGATCTCCGCCGGGATCCCGATCCGGTTCGGCCTCGCACCGCTCGGAGAGTCTACGCGTGGCGCATTCCGCGGACCTCGGCCTCCGCTCGCCGGCGCGCGCCAGGCCATCGATTCCACCCGACGCACTGCATGACAGAAGAATGGATCCCGCGTCCTCGAGGACCAGGGCATGAGCGCGTTCGAGAAGTCGTTCGACGAGCTGTTGCGGACCCTCAGCGACAAGGCGAACGCCCTGTCGTAGAGCCTCTCGATCGCTCTCCGGCGTCCTGCGGTGCCGGATCTCAGAGGCGGAGCACACGGCGTAGGCCCCGGTCCACTTCCTCCTGAAGCGACAGCGGGAGCACCCCCACCCGCTCGCCGAGATCGGTCTTGTTCAGCGTGACGAGCCCCGTCACGTTCAGGACCGAATCTCGCGGGAGCCCCACCACGGCGGCGGGGAGGAAGACGTTGCCGGGCACGACGGCGAGCGACGTGTTGGACGTGATGGTCGCGGCGAGCAACGTCGCGATGCGGCTCTCGTTGTAGGCGTCGGCAGAGATGACGAGCACCGGCCGCCGCTTCGCAGGCCGTGAGCCGACCGCTGCTCCGAGATCGGCCCAGTAGATGGTGCCGCGCTCGATCACCACTCGTCGTGGAGCTCGTCGAGCAGTCTGTGGCCGATTCCTACGGCGTCTGCCGTCGAGCCGTCGAGCTCTGGGACGCTCGCCACAGCCTCGTCGATCTGCACGGTCAGCGCGCTGTCGTCCAGTTCGTCGAGGTAGTGGACGACAGCCCGCGAGAACAGCTCGGACCGGCTCATGCCGAGGTCCGCGGCACGCTTCGACGCGCGCTCGTACGTGCCGTCCGGAACCGAGATCGCGGTCTTCACACCGGCAGTATAACCGGGTATTACCCACCCATCGTCCGAGCGGGCTAGCGCTCTACTTGGTGGGCGGGGGTGTTGACCACCGGCGGTGGCGAGAGGAGCTCTCCGTTCGGCCAGGAGCTCGCCGGCGCCGTCGTCTCCTTCTCGGCGAGCTGCTGCAGCGGGGCGAAGTTCGTCGTGTTGTCCGCTTCCTGAGAGTTGGTCAGCATCACGTAGGTGATCGGACCGAAGACACCGACCTCGGTGGCGGTTCCGGGCAGGGCGCCGTCGAAGTTCCAGTAGGTGCCTTGTCCGGACGGATCAGGGCCCTGCTGGCTCGGGTACGGCGAGACGCCGGGGATCGATTGGCCGGCGATGCTCACCTGGGCCCAGTTCGGGAACGGCGAGCTGCCCGGCGTCGTCGCGGCAGTGGCGATGAGGAAGCGCTCGAGATCGGGCGCCGTGCTCGTCCAGTTGCCGCAGCCCTCCGAGGTGTACAGCGAGAATTCCGACGGGCTGTCCGGGCCCGAGGCCTGGTCACCCTGGCCGTAGAAGTGGGCCTCGCCTGGCAGCAGCGTGGCCGGGTTGGCCGGGCTGAGCGCCGTGTGCTCCATGTGCAGCGGCGCGAAGAGCATCGACTTCGCAGCGTTGGCGTAGGTCATGTGGGTGACGTGTGCGATCGTGTCGGCAAGCACGCAATATCCGAAGTTCGAGTACGCATATTTCGTTCCTGGCGTGAAGTTCAGTCGCACGCCGAGCATGTACTCGATCGCTTGTTCGCACGTCGGGTCGGTGTGCAGGCCGAGCGCGGCCTCCTCGGGTCCGGGGTCCTGCGTCGCTGTGTAGCCGGCCTCGGTGTCGTCCCAGCCGCCGGCATGGATCAGCAGGTCGCCGACGGTGATGTCCTGCAGGCGGGGGTCGACGGGCTTCGTGCCGTGCGGCCCGCGCAGCGCGCTCAGCACCGTGGCGAACGGTCTGGTGGACAGGGCCAGCTTGTGCTCGTTGATCAGCATGCCGACGAGCGTGGCGGTGATCGACTTGGAGACGCTCGCCAGCCGGAAGATCGAGTCGGGCTCGACGGGGGCCTTGGCCGCGACGTCGGCGTAGCCGAGACCTTCCTCGAGCACGACCCGTCCCTCGAAGGCGACGGCGAGGGAGGCGCCGGGCAGGTGGTACGTACGCATCACCTTCTCCGCGGCTGTGATCCAGGGCTTCATGCCGGTGGCAACGGGCGCCCCGGTGACCGGGATCGTCGCTGACGTAAGGGCGCCGCGGGCGCTGGGCGGGGCGCTGGACGCTGCGGTGGCCGCTGAGGGGGTGCTGGTGGTGGAGCGGGTGCGTGGCGTGACCGATGCCGCCGCGCCGTCTACCCCGACGGAGAGGGAGGAGAGGACGACGAGCAGCAGTAGCGCGGCCGCGAGAGCGAGCGGCAGCGCGAGCGCCGCCTGTCCCCTCCGCGACGAGCCTCGGCGCTGGAACAGTGCGAACCTCATGATCGATCCCCTCCTGCCGGCCGCCACGCTCCCGGCCGCCACGCTCCCGGCCGCCACACTGCCGGCCGCCACCGCCAAGGTAGCTGGGGCGACCGGGGTCGGCCGTCGAGCTCGTACGTCTCTTCAGCGAGCCCGTGTCCGGATCCTCGGCCCGGGCCCCTGCCTCGCCCCGGTGTGCGCTCGCCACCACGGGTCCCGTAAGAATGGGGACGTGACCACCCGAGCCCGGCAGGCCGTTGCCGCGCCTCCCCCCGCGCCTGCCCGACCGGTTCCCCCGTCGCCCAAGCGGCTGGTGGTCCCGGCGACGCCCACGTCCCCGCCCGAACGGACCCCGCCGCTCGTGTTCGTGCTCTTCGGCGCCTCGGGCGACCTCACGGCGAGGAAGATCCTGCCGGCCCTCGCCAACCTTGCCGACCGTGGGCGCCTCGCCGAGGAGTTCACGGTGATCGGCGTGGCCCGGACCGAGTGGAGCGACGAGGACTTCCGGCGTGTCGCGACGAAGGACCAGTCCGGCGGCGAGCGGTGGAAGCAGCTCGTCGAGCGCTTCCGCTACATCCCCGGTGAGTACGCCGCGACCGAGACCTTCGACCGGCTGAAGGAGCTGCTCTCGGAGGCCGACGAGCGCTACGGCACCGCCGGGAACCGGCTCTACTACCTCGCCACGGTGCCCGACGTCTTCGCGATGGTCGCAGAAGCCCTGGCGAAGGAGGGCTGCAACGTCCCGGGCGAGGGCGGCGAGTTCGCCCGTCTCGTCGTCGAGAAGCCCTACGGCCACGACCTGGCGACCGCATTGGACCTCGACGCGTCGGTGCACCGCGCGTTCGCCGAGGACCAGATCTTCCGCATGGACCACTACATGGGCAAGGAGACCGTGCAGAACGTGCTCGCGTTGCGGTTCGCGAACGCGGTGTTCGAGCCCGTGTGGAACCGTCGCTACGTCGAACAGGTGCAGATCACGGTCGCCGAGAGCATCGGGGTCGAGCACCGCGGCGGCTTTTACGAGACGGCGGGGGCATTGCGCGACATCGTCCAGAACCACGTCATGCAGGTGCTCTCGCTCACGCTCATGGAGCCCCCGGCCGGCATGGACGCGACCCATATCCGTGACGAGAAGGTGAAGCTGCTGAAGGCCGTCGACATCCCGACTCCCGACGAGGCCGTCGACGAGTCGGTTCGCGGGCAGTACACCCCGGGGGTGGTCGACGGCATCGCGGTGCCCGGCTACCGCGAGGAGGACGGCGTCGCCGCGGACTCGGTGACCGAGACCTACGCGGCGCTCCGCCTCCGGGTGGACAACTGGCGGTGGGCGGGGGTCCCCGTCTACGTGCGGACCGGCAAGCGGCTTCCCGCCAGGGTGACCGAGGTGGCGCTCCAGTTCCAC
>JBOGGB010000008.1:0-8291 GCA_050743605.1 Acidimicrobiales bacterium | reverse complement strand
AGCTCGACCCAGCCGGTGCCCGAGCACGTCCGGCAACCCGCACCTCGGCAGATCGTGCAGGTCACCTCCACTTCTGCGGAGGGCTCGGTGAACGGGAAGTAGCCGGGCCGCAGGCGCGAGTGGATGTCGGGGCCGAAGTACGCCGTCGTGAAGGTCTCGATGGTCCCTGCCAAGTCGGCGAAAGTGATGCCGTGGTCGACCACGAGCCCCTCCATCTGGTGGAAGACCGCCAGGTGGCGCGCGTCCGGGGTCTCCCGCCGGTAGCAGCGACCCGGGATCACCGCGTGGATCGGAAGGGGCTGGTCCTCCATGAGGTGGACCTGCACCGGGGAGGTGTGGGTGCGCAGGACGATGGTCTCGGGATGGCCGAGCTCGAGATAGAAGGTGTCCCACATACTGCGAGCCGGGTGCGCAGGCGGGATGTTGAGCGCCTCGAAGTTGTACCAGTCGGTCTCGGCCTCCGGGCCCTCCGCGACGGTGAAGCCCATCGCGACGAACACGTCCTCGAGCTCTCGCTGCGTCTGGGTGACCAGGTGCAGCCGGCCTCGGGAGATCGCGGCGCGGCCCTCGTCCTCGGTCACCTCGGTCAGGTCCAGCCGGTCGCGCGCGAGCATCTCGGCGCGTTCGGCCGCGGCCAGCTCCTCCTCCCGGCCGGTCGCCAGTGCCTCGAGCCGCGTCCGGGCGTCGTGGAGCGCCTTGCCCGCGGCACGCCGTGCGTCGGGGTCGAGCTGTGCAAGGTCGCGGTGCGCAAGCGCCAGGGCGCTCCGCTTCCCCAGCACCGCGGTCCGGACGTCCGCCAGCGCGCCGCTCGACGGCGCCGCGTGTAGCGCGTCCGCGGCCTCGCGCTCGATCCGGACCACCTCGGCGCTCTGCGCGCCCTCAGTTCTCTGAGCGCCCTCGGCATTCCGGGTCCCGGTCATCGGGGCATCGTAGATCGACGCTGGCGGAGGGCTTCGAAGCAGAGGACCGCGCTCGCCATCCCGACGTTGAGCGACTCCGCACGCCCGGCCATGGGGATTCCGACGAGCCCGTCGAGCCCGAGCCCGCCGAGCTCGAGCCCCTCGGGCAGGCCCCACGCCTCGTTGCCGAGCACGATCGCCGTCGCGACGGTCCAGTCGACCTCGGCGTAGTCCTCACCGCCGCGCACGACCGCGCCGAGGCGGCGGTAGCCCGACTCTCCCAGTCGAGCGAGCACCGAGGCCGGCTCGTCGCCGAGGACGACCGGCACGTGGAAGAGCGACCCTGCCGACGCGCGGACCGTCTTGGGGTTATAGGGGTCAACCGCGCCGGCGCACACCACGACGGCACCGACGCCCGCGGCGTCCGCGCTCCGAAGCACCGTCCCGGCGTTGCCCGGGTCTCGCACGCCGGCCATGACGACGACGAGCTCGGCGCCGGCCGGCACCTCCGGCACGTCGAGCATGGGGAACACGGCCAGGAGCGGCTGGGGGGTGACGGTGGAGGCGACGCGCTCGATCACCCCGGGGGCGAGCTCGTGGACGCGAGCGCCCGCGGCCAACGCGAGCCTCACCACCTCGGCGACGGCCCCGGCCGACGCAGCGTCACCGACGGTGGCCGCCGCGCCGACGTCACCGGTCTCCGACTCGGCACCCGCCACCGTCGCGCCCTTCAGCGCGCCCGCCGCCACGTACACCGACTCGGGGACCGCGCCGGAGATGATGCCCGTTCGGACGACCTCGGTCCCCTCGGCGACGAAGGCCCGCTCCGTACGGCGGGCGCTCCTCCGGGTCAGCAGATGACGGATGCGGCGCACCCGCTGGTGCGAGTACGCGAGGCCGGAGCGATCGGAGCTCCCGAAGTGGCCGGAGCGGCCGATGTGGCCCGAACTGTTGGCGCTCAGGACGCCTGCAACGCCGCACCCGCCACGGCAACCAGCGCCCCGAAGGTGTCGTCGTCGGTCACCGCCAGGTCGGCGAGCACCTTGCGGTCGACGTCGACGCCCGCCTGGTGCAGTCCGGCGATGAAGTTCGAGTAGCTCATGCCGTGGAGCCTGGCCCCAGCGTTGATCCGCTGGATCCAGAGCTTCCGGAAGTCGCCCTTCCGGGCCCGGCGGTCACGATAGGCGTACTGGAAGGAGTGCAGCAGCTGCTCGTTCGCGGCGCGGTACGTGCGGCTCTTGTTGCCGTAATAGCCCTTCGCCTGCTCGAGCACCGCGCGGTGGTGCTTGCGACCGTGGACGGCCCGCTTCACTCGTGCCATCTCTGCTCCCCTCTCCGCTGCCCGGTCTCAGATGCCCAGCATGCGCTTCACGCGCCGCTCGTCGCCGCCGGCGAAGTCCGTCTCGCGAGACAGCCTTCGGGTCCGGACGCTGTTCTTCTTCTCGAGGAGGTGCGACCGGTTCTGCTTCCGGCGGCGCAGGCGTCCGGTGCCCGTGATCTTCACGCGCTTGGCCGCTCCCCTGTCCGTCTTCATCTTCGGCATCTCGGTGCTCCTGCTTCTAGTCGGCCCCGCCAGGCTCTGCCTGGACTGGTTCGGCCCCGCCAGGCTCGGCCTGGACTGCCCGTGCCTCTACGCCGTCGGCCCGGACTGCTCCGTCGGCCTGTGGTGTCGCGTCGGTGTGGTCCTGGTCCTCGTTCTTCTGCCGCGCGGCCGCCGCCTGCTTGGCCCGCCTATCGGGGGCGAGCACCATGACCATGTTCCTGCCGTCGAGACGGGGCTCTGCCTCGACCTTCGCGGAGCCATCCATCTGCTCGGCGATCCTGTCGAGGATCCGCTTGCCGAGCTCGGGGTGGAAGACCTCGCGCCCTCGGAACATGATCGTGATCTTGACCTTGTGGCCGTCGTCGAGGAACCTCGACACCTGCCGGGTCTTGGTCTCGAAGTCGCCCGGGCCGATCTTGGGCCGGTACTTCATCTCCTTCAACCCGACGTGGACGGTCTTTCGCCGGCTCTCCTTGGCCCGCTGCGCCTCGTCGAACTTGAACTTTCCGTAGTCCATGATCCGGCAGACCGGCGGGTTGGCCGTCGGGGCCACTTCGACGAGATCCATGTCGAGACCCCTGGCGATGCTCAGCGCCTCCGGCAGCGGCTTGATCCCAAGCTGCTGCCCCTCCGGGTCGACGAGGCGAACGTCGCGTGCCCTGATGCGGTCGTTGATCCGATGCTCAGGTGCGGTGGCAGTGACTATGCGGCATCGTCCTCTCTATCTCGGGCCGGCGGTCCTTCCGCGACCACAATCTGGCAAGCGGAGCCATACCCCGACCGGGCAATGCCACATCGACCCGGCGCACCCTCGAGTGGCCGGGTGGAGTCCCCTAACGAGAGTCCCCGCTTCCTCGACTCCATAGGCTACCAGCATGAGCCTGTGGACCCCTTCGGGAGAGCATCGTGTAGGTGACGAGCGGTCCGGGAGCGCCCCGACCGCGGGCAAGAGGCCCGGCACAGCGGACCCCGGCACAGCAGACCCCGGCACGGCAGACCCGGGCACGGCGGACCCCGGCGACATCGCCGCCCTCCGCCGCCAGCTCGCCGATGCCCCCGCAGACGTCGTGGTCGCCAACCACTGCTACGGGCTGTTCGAGCTCGCGGCGCTCCACCTGTCGAGCACGCCGCCAGGCCTCCAGCACGCGCGGCTCGCCATCGACGCGCTCGGGTTCCTCGTCGACGGGCTCGGCGAGCGGCTGGGCGAGGCGCACCCGGGGCTCAGCGACGCGCTGGCCCAGATCAGGCTCGCCTACGTCCAGATCTCCGCGGCCGGCGAACAGGCGGGAGCGGGGAACGGATCGGGGTCCGGCGCCTAGACGCGGCCGAGCTTGGTGACCTGGGCGGCCTCCATCCGGCCGAGATGGCCGGCCACCACGCAGAAGGCAACCCGCGCTCCGACGTCGACCGCCCGGCTGCCGTCGGTGATCGCCGTGCAGTGGAACGGCCACGTGGAACCGGCGTCGTCCGCCACGGCACCGAGCCCACGTCGCTCGTCCAGCTCGGTGACCACCCCCAGGTGGATCGCGCCGCTCACCGGCATCAGCCGCTCACCGGCATCAGCCGCTCGCCGGCCTCAGTGGACGATCTTCGACAAGGGGAGCTCCAGGATGTCGCTCGCGCCCTCGTCCTTCAGCGCGGGAATGAGCGTGTTGATGTCCGACTTGGCGACGACGGCCTCCAGTGCGAACCCTCGCCCGCCTGAGAGCTCCGACACGGTCGGCGAGCGCATCGACGGCAGCACCGCGACGACGGCCTCGAGCTTCTCCACGGGCACGTTCAGCTTCACGAGCACCTTCTCGCGCGCTTCCAGCGTCCCGGCGAGGAGGGTGTGGAGCTGGCCCATAGCGTGGCGCTTCACGGGGTCCGCGGCGGCGACGGGATTCGCGATGAGCTCGGTCCGCGACACGAGCAGCGTCTCGAGCACCCGGAGTCCGGCGGCCCGCAACGCCCTCCCGGTCTCGGTGATCTCCACGACGCAGTCGGCGATGTCCGGGACCTTCGCCTCGGTCGCGCCGTAGGAGAGCGAGATGTCGGCGTCGATCCCGTGGGCTGCGAGCGTGCGCCCGGTGAGCTGCGGGTACTCGGTGCTCACCCTGAGCCGCCGGCCCTCTCCTCCCGCCGCGGTCGCCAGGTCCGCAAGGCTCCGCCACGGGGCGTCCCCCGCCACGGCGAGCACCATGCGGATCGGGTTCGCGGTCGCCTTCGAGTACGCGAGCTCCCCGAGCGTCACGACGTCCGCGCCTCGCTCCTCGATCCAGTCGCGCCCGGTGATCCCGAGGTCGAAGAGTCCCTCCGCCACGTAGACGGGGATCTCCTGGGGCCGCAGGATCCGGACCTCGCTCACGCGGGGGTCCGAGATCGACGCGCGGTAGTCGACGTCCGACGCGCGCGACACTGCGAGGTCGGCGGCCTCGAAGAGCTCGAGCGTCGCCTTCTCGAGCGACCCCTTGGGCAGGACGATACGGAGCATGGTGCGACGGGAGCCTAGGAGACGGCCCGGAGCAGTCGTGCCATCTCGACCGCCGTCGCGGCCGCCTCGCGGCCTTTGTCCACGCGCGCGAGCGCCTGCGCCAGCGTGTCGGTGGTGAGCACGCCGAACGCGACCGGTACGCCGGTGTCGAGCTGCACGCGCTGGATCCCGGCCGCGCACTCTCCTGCGACGTGCTCGTAGTGGCCGGTCTCCCCGCGCACCACCGCACCGAGGCAGACCACGCCGTCGGCGCCCGCGGCCACGAGCGCCCGAGCGAGCAGCGGCAGCTCGAAGGCGCCCGGCGCCCATGCGACGGTCACGTCGTTGCGGTCGACGCCGAGCGCGTCCAGCGCGCCGAGCGCGCCGTCGAGAAGCCCGAGCGTGAGCGCCCCGTTGAACCGGGAGCACGCGATCCCGACCCGTAGCCCCCCGCCGAGGCTCCGGTCCGGTACCCCCGCGCCGGCCGCAGCTCCGAGCGCGGGTCCCACGGAGACCACGCGCCCCACCCGGCCTTCGAGCCCGACGAGCGCACCCTCGGGGAGGTCGTTGCCGGTCTCGGTGCCCATCAGCCCGCTCCCGGATCGGCATGGCCGCCGCCGAGTGCCTCGCCTGCGGACGTCAGCTCGACGCGGAGGTCCTCACCGAGTTGCTCGACCGACACGATCCGGCCCCGCCACATCTCCGCGATCGTGCCGGCGCCGGGCCCGTCGAAGAGGGGCCGGCCGTCGCCGCCGCCGAAGAGCTTCGGTGCGAGGTAGAGCACATAACGATCCACCAACCCCGCCGCGTGGAGGTCATGGGCCACCTTGGCGCCGCCCTCCACCAGAAGCTGCACCACGCCGCGACGCGCGAGCTCACCGAGCACGTCCGGGAGCGCGCCCGAGAGCTCGAGCGCGGGTCGGACCTTGGCGCCCTCGGGAGCGTGACCGAGCACGACCCGCAACGGCTGGCGCTCTCCGCCGGCAGTAGTGCACATGCCCAAACCGGCGAGACGGACCGTGAGCTCGGGGTCGTCGGCACGCACGGTCCCTGCCCCGACGAGCACCGCGTCGGACGCGGCGCGCAGCTCGTGCACGTCACGCCGGGCCGCCTCCCCCGTGATCCAGCGGCTGGAGCCGTCCGGCGCGGCCGTCCGGCCGTCCATGGTGGCCGCGAGCTTCAGCACGACCCAGGGGCGCCCGGTCCTGCGATGCTTCAGGTACGGCGCGAGCTGCCGCTCCACCGCCGCGGCCTCGACTCCGACGGACACCTCGATGCCATGGCTCCGGAGCGCGTCGACGCCTCGGCCCGCGACGAGCGGGTCCGGGTCTACGAGGCCGACGACCACGCGGCCGATCCCCGCCGCGAGGATCGCGTCGACGCAGGGCGGGGTGCGGCCGAAGTGCGCGCACGGCTCGAGCGTGGTGTAGAGCGTCGATCCGGCGGTCGCGTCGCCGGCCTCCGCTGCGAGCGCCAGCGCGGTCACCTCGGCGTGGGGCCCGCCGGGCGGGGCCGTGGCCGCCTGGTAGGTGGCGTCGCCGGTGACGAGGACGGCGCCGACCCAAGGGTTCGGCGAGGCGTGGAGGCGGGCGGACTGTGCGGCGGCGATCGCGCGGGCCATGTGCGCCTCGTCCTGCGCGGTGCCGGGGCTCCCGGCGATCGTCGGCTGCACCTCGCCTCCCCGTGGCCTGCCACAGCGCTGCCACAGCGCCCGGCTGCGTCTGGAACCCCCGAGTCTACCGGGCTCCCGGATGCGGGCCGTTGACCGCGCGCGCCGCGGCGCGGATCTCCTCGGTCGCTTCCCACGGTCGGTCCGCGCCGAAGATCGCCGATCCCGCCACGAGCACGTTCGCGCCGGCCGATGCGGCCCTCGGCGCGGTGTCGCGGTCGATGCCGCCGTCTACCTCGAGGTCGACGGCGAGATGTCGCTCGTCGAGCGCGCGCCGCACCGAGGCCACCTTGGTGAGCACCTCCGCCATGAACGCCTGCCCTCCGAAGCCCGGGAACACCGTCATGCACAGCACGAGGTCAACCTCGCCGAGGTACGGCTCGATCGCCTCGAAGGGGGTGTCAGGGTTGGCCGCAAGCCCCACACGCAGCCCGAGCGCGCGGCACTCGCCGACGAGCTCGCTCGTGCGGCCGACCTCGACGTGGACCGTGCACCCGTCGGCACCCGCGTCCCGGAACGCCTCGAGGTAGTCGCCGGGGTCGGTCATCATCAGGTGGCAGTCGAAGTACAGGCCCGAGTGCCTGCGCAGCGAGGCGACCACCGGCGGGCCGATGGTCAGGTTCGGCACGAAGTGCGCGTCCATGACGTCGACGTGGAGCCAGTCGGCGACGTTCGCCACCTCGCCCACCGCCTCCGCCAGGCTGCCGAAGTCGGCGGACAGCAGCGACGGCGCCACCTTCAGCGCGCCCGGCTCGCCGCAGCCCCGTGCCATCCCCACCACCCTACGAGCCGCCGAGCCGCTCACCGGTGACCGGGCGCGCGCCGCGCAGCCAATCGATCGCGCCCATCGGCGACCGCCCTTCGGGTTGCACGCGCACGAGCTCGAGCGCACCGTCCCCGGCAGAGACGACGGCACCCTCGAGGGTCCCGGGTGACGCCGCGCCGTCGGGCGCCGGCACCATCTCGGCGTCGAGCACGAGCAACCGGCGGCCCCGCCACGTCGTCCACGCCCGATCCAACCGCACGACCCGGAGGAGCTCGGTGGCGGGCAGGGTCCATGTGAGCCGCAGGTCTGCGGCGCCGAGCTTGTCCGCGTACGTCGGCTCCCCGCGCTGTGCCTCGGGAGCGGGGAGCGCGCCAGCGAGCACGTCGAGGAGGAGGCTCGTGCCGGCCACGACGAGCCGGTCGCGCAGTGGTCCGAGGTGCTCGCCGGGCGCGATCACGAGCTCCTCACGCGCGTAGAGGGGGCCCGTGTCGAGCTCTGCCTCGAGCCCCATGAGGCACACGCCGGTCACCTCGTCGCCGGCGAGGATCGCCCGCTCGAGCGGCGCAGCGCCTCGCCAGCGCGGCAGCAACGAGAAGTGGAGGTTCACCATCGGGAGCCGCTCGAGGACCGGCACCGGCACGAGGTGGCCGTAGGCGACGACGACTCCGAGGTCCGCCCCCGCGTCGTAGAGCGCGTCCAGGTCGTGCGCGACCGGGAGCCCGAGGCGCTCGGCCTCCGCCTTCACCGGGCTCGGCGAGGTGCCCGACCCTCTCCCGCGCCGGCGATCGGGCCGGGTGACGACGAGCTGCACTCGGTGCCCCGCATCCACGAGCGCCCGCAGCGGCGGCACCGCGATCGCAGGCGTCCCCAGGTAGACGAGCCTGCGGGTCGCGGTCGTGGTCCCGGCGGTCGAAGGCCCCCTGGTCAGCGCTCGGTCACCCGGCGAGCACCCGGGCGCGCAG
>JBOGGB010000007.1:0-4300 GCA_050743605.1 Acidimicrobiales bacterium | reverse complement strand
CCCATGACGTCTGCACGAACGACTGCGCGGCGAGGTTGTAGACCTCGGTCGGGCGGTGGTCGCGGAGCGCCGCGATCAGCGACACCTCGTCGAGCAGGTCGGCAGGGACCAAAGTCATGCGATCCTGGACGTGGGCGATGCGCTCGAAATTCAGCGTGCTCGAGCGCCGTACGACACCGATCACGTCGTAACCCTGCTCGAGCAGCAGCTCGGCGAGATAGGAGCCGTCCTGCCCGGTCACGCCGGTGATCAACGCGCGCTTCGCCGTCGTCGCGGGCACCTCCGCCACGGTAGTCGAGCCGGCGCGACCAGGCTGCCCGCTAAAGTGCGCCGGTGCCGAGGGCTGCGCTCGTCTCCTTCCGCCTAGGCGGAGGCGACGGCGTGTCGATCGAAGCCGCGAAATGGTCGTGGGCGCTCGGGCGGCTCGGGTTCGAGACGAGCACGATCGCCGGCGAGGGCCCGGTCGACCGGGTGCTCCCAGGTCTCTCGATCGGGTCCGCCGCGCCGCTGTGCCGAGCGGACGTGGATACGGCCCTCGCCGACGCAGACCTCGTGGTGGTGGAGAACCTCTGCTCTCTCCCGCTGAACCCTCAGGCCGCCGACGTGGTGGCCGGAGTGCTCTCGGGCCGCCCTGCCGTCCTGCACCACCACGACCTGCCGTGGCAGCGGCCACAGTTCGCGGCATTCCCTCCGCCGCACGACGATCCGGAGTGGTGCCACGTCACCATCAACGAGCGGAGTCGCGGCGAGCTCGCCGCGCGCGGCATCGTGGCCACCACGATCTACAACGCCTTCGACCCGGACCCGCCGCCGGGCCGGCGCAAAGAGACGCGCGTTGCCCTCGGCGTACCGCCGGGAGCGCGGCTCGTGCTGCAGCCGACGCGCGCGCTGGGCCGAAAGCGCGTCGACGCAGCCATCCGAGTCGCCGAGCAGCTGGGTGCCACCTACTGGCTCCTCGGCCCTGCAGAAGACGGATACGGGCCCGAGCTCGATCGGGTGCTCGCCTCGGCGCGCTGCCCGGTGCGACGCGGGATCCCGCAGCTCGCACACGGAGGCGCAGCCACCGTCGCCGACGCGTACGCCGCCTGTGACGTGGTCGTGCTGACCTCGAGCGTCGAAGGGTTCGGCAACCCCTCGCTCGAGTCCGCCACCTACCGCCGGCCCCTCGTCGTCGGGCCCTACCCGGTCGCCGCAGAGCTCGCTGCCTTCGGCTTCCGATGGTTCACCGAGTCCGACGACGACCTGGCGGGGCTCGACGCCTGGCTCGACGCGCCAGACCCTGCGCTCCTGGAGTTGAACACGACCGTCGCCCGTCGCCACTTCTGCCTCGCCGACCTCCCCTCGAGGCTGGGAACGGCGCTCGCCGGGCTCGCCCGGCACACCGGGCACGATTAGCGTCGAGGCGTGACGTCGGCGGCGCAGCCTCGCCCGTCCCGAGCCGACGAGGCTCCAGGGCGGCGGCGGTCGCGGCGCCTGACCAGCGGCGAGCGCCGACGCCAGCTCTTCGACGTGGCTCTCCGGCTCTTCGCAGAGCGCGGCTACGAGTCGACCACGATGGACGAGATCGCCGACGCGGCAGGGGTCTCCAAGCCCCTCCTCTACCAGCACTTCTCCTCCAAGCGCGCCTTGTACCTGGAGCTGGTGGACTCGGTCGCGGAAGAGCTGCTCAGCCTGATCGGCGCGGCGACCGCGTCGGCGAGCGGACCGCGTGAGCAGGTAGAGGACGGCTTCGCCGCGTACTTCCGGATGCTCGTCACGCACCAGGCAGCCTTCCGCCTGCTCTACGGGAGCAGCAGGCCGACCGACCCCGAGCTGGGTGGCGCGCTCCGCAGGGTGGAGGACGCGATCGCCGAAGCGATCGACCCGCTCATCGCCGCGGGTCTGGCCCCCGACCACCGTCGGCTCCTCGCGTACTCGGTCGTGGGCATGGCCGAAGGTGCGAGCCGCCATTGGATCGCGACGCGTGCCGGTGCGCCGGCACCCGGTGAACGGGAGGTCCAACGTCTCGCCGGGCGCCTCGCCGACCTCGCGTGGGCGGGGCTGCGCGCCGTGCACGCGGACTGAGCGGGAGAACGGAGAACGGAGGTTCGAAGCGGGACGAGAGACGCAAGCTTCACAGGCGCGCGGCGAGCTCTCGGCAGAGCATCCAGATGTCCGCAGCGCACGCGGCGTAGTCCGCGTCGCCGCCGCCGGCGGGGTCGGAGACGTCGTCGGCCGGGTCCAGCTCCACGCACTCGAGCCCAAGCGCGGCGACACGGGTCTCGAGGCGCTCCGGCCCAGGAGCGAGGTTCGCGGCCAGCCACCGGAGCTGCGCCGTACGCGCGGCCGCCGCGGGATGGTGCCGGCGGACGTAGCGGACGTGCCCGGACTCCATTACCACGACGAGGTTCGCCGCGGAGACGCCGTCTGCGCGGAGCTGGTGGCTGCGATGCGCGGCCGGATCGGCCGCTGACAGCGTGCAGGGATCTTCGCGAGCGAGCTCTGGCACCGAGCGCAACGCCGCGAGCGTGCGCGCGCCGATCGGGAGCCCCTCCAGCGCGTGCGTGCCCGCCGTCTTGACCGACAACCCGAGACCGTGGCGACCGGCGAGGTGCTCGAGCATGAGCCCCGCCATCACCGAGCGCGACGAGTTCCCCGTGCAGACGACGAGCAACGACACACGCTCCATGCCCCATCTCTCTTCGACGAACGACTCGTAGGGCGCCGGACTGCGACACCGATGCGGCGGCGCGCTCCGAGACTACCGACGGTGCGACGGCACCGGTACCGCCGGAACCCGGGCGAAGCTCGGCGTAGCCTTGAGGAGGTGGACGGACAACCCCCGCGGCTCGACGCCACGGACTTGGCCCTCTTGCAGCTACTCCAGCGCGACGCGCGCCAGACGAACAAGGACCTCGCCGACGCGGTGGGCATCGCGCAGTCCACCTGCCTCGAGCGCATCCGCAATCTCCGCGCCCTCGGGGTGATCAGGGGCTGGCACGCCGAGGTGGACCTCGAAGCGATCGGGCGGCCGTTGCGCGCCGTGGTCAGCGTCCGGCTGAGGCCCAAGACCACGGCCTCGGTGCGCGCCTTCCGAGAGGAGATGCTGGAGGTCCCCGAGGTGCTGGCCGTGTGGACGCTCACGGGAACCGACGACTTCCTGGTGGAGGTCGCGACCCACGACGTCGCTCACCTCCGAGACTTCGTCCTCGAGCGGGTGACGGGACGGAGCGACGTGGTCGACGCCCGCACCTCCCTCGTCTACGACCAGGTGCGCGTCTGGGAGGTCCCGCCCGCCGGGCCGGTCACGCCAGCTCGAACCCCCCCAGACGGTCGGTCAGCTCCTCCCGGTACGACGCCACGCTCTTCTCCTTGACCCCCTCGTAGCCGCGCACGCGGTCGGGGAGCCGTGCGATCGCGATGGCCGCGTCCAGACTCGACGGCGAGACCCTCGGGAGGATCGACCGAACCGCATCGGCGTACTCGCCCGGCAGCTCTCGCTCGGTCCTGCGGAGCGGGGTGCGACCGAACGGGTCGAGCGCGGTCCCCCGGACGTGCCTGGCCCAGCGGAGCACCCGCATCGCCGGACGCGACCAGCCGCCGAGCCGGATCTTGCGGCGGAGCCCCCGTGCGCGCAACACGGGGGGGTGGAGGAGCCACGTCGTCGCTCCCCGGGACGGGTCCACCGCGGGGAACTCGAGGAGGAGCCGGGCCACCTCGTACTCGTCCTTGTACGCCAGCAGCTTGTGGTAGCCGAACGCCACCGCCGCGGTGAGCCGGCCGTCGCCGCCCACGCGCCGCTCGGCGAGGGCGGCCTCTTCGACCAGCGACGAGAAACGCCGCGCCAGCTCCGCGCCCTGGTAGTCGACCAGGTCCCCTGCGAGCCACTCCACGTGCGACCGCCCCGCGGCCGGCAACGTCGAGAGGTCGACCCTGGCCATGATGCCGGCCCCCCTGGATGGGGCACTCGCCCCCTCGGGGCTCGGCGCAGCGTCCTGCGCCGGGGCCGCCCCCCCCGGTCGCGCCGCCGCCCAGCGCCTTCCAGCAGCGAAGGCTGCGAGGTTCGCCTCGACCGCGACCTCGTTGCGCTCGATCGCCGCTGCGATCGAAGCGGAGGTGACCGGCAGCATCCCGAGCTGGCTTGCTACGCCGAGCAGCACCACGTTGGCCGCAGTCGCGGGCGCGCCCACCTCGTGTGCCACGGCGACGGCATCGAGGAAGGTCGCGCGGCCGTCCGCCGCCGCGCCGGCGAGGGTCGCCTCCAGCTCGGCCACGGGAACATCGCGCGCCTCGAGGCCGAGCACCATCGGCCCGCTCAGGC
>JBOGGB010000006.1:0-1919 GCA_050743605.1 Acidimicrobiales bacterium | reverse complement strand
TGCCTGCGAGTGCGAGTGCGAGTGCGAGTGCGAGTGCTAGTGCGAGTGCGAGTGCGAGTGCGAGTGCGAGTGCGAGTGCGAGTGCGAGTGCGAGTGCGAGCGCGGGCGCGAGTGCGAGTGCGAGTGCGGACGTGAGTTCGGGTGCAGCTCTCTAGCCGATCGGGACGCGGTGCCACGTGGCTCCGCCGTCGTCCGACATGAGCAAGTTGGACGACACCGGAACCGCTGTCACTGTGAACGCCCGCGAGACGACGACCGCTTCCGACGCGCTGAGGAACGCCAGATCCCTCCAACTGGCTCCTCCTCCGCCGCCGAGCCGCTCCACGGTCGACCACGAGTTGCCGCCGTCGGTGGAGCGGTCAAGCTCTGTCGTCCCGGACGAGGTGACGATCAGCATCGTCCCGGACGGCGACAACGCCAGCAGCCCGCCATCGCCGAGCGCGGGGGGCGTCCCCACCACCGCGCTCCGGCCCTGGCGCGTCTCCATCAACAGCTTTGTCTCGCTCCCCGCATGGCCGGGCCCGTAACAGAGCGTGAAGAGCCTGGTGGTGTCGGGAGCGACCATGGAAGCCAGCCCGAGGGCGTAATTCCCCCCGGTCGAGGCGCACGGGTCGGGGAAGGCGTTCCATCCGCTGGCGGTTGGGACGTCGCCAGTGGCGTAGACGTGCGCTGTATTTGTCGACCGGGGTGTGAGCGCGACGAAGCCGGTCGGTGTGTGGAATGCGAGCGCTGCGCCGAGAGATCGGGCCTCGACGCTGAGCATGGTCTCGAACGCGCTCGAGTCCATGGCCGACTGCTCGACCGTCTTCGAGCACCCTTCTGTCGAGCTGCAGCGTTGCACGACTGCGTCCACGACGTCACCGGTTGACGAGAGGGCCACCACGCTCGTCTACGCCGTCAACCTCTTTTATGCGGTCACGCTCGTCTACGCCGTCGCTGCCTGACCCCCTCGGATTCGTCCCGCGCCTCGCCGCCCGCCTCAGCTTCGGCGCCGTCGTCGGCTAGGCCGGGGCGCGCCTCCCGGTACCAGGTGAACGAGAGGTCGCCGATCGTGACCTCATCGCCGTCGCGGGCTCCGGCCCTGGACAGCGCACGGTCCACGCCCCGCCGCCGGAGCCTCCGCACCGCCTCGTCCAGGGCGCCGTCGTCGGTGAGGTCTGAAAGGCTCACGGCGCGCTCGGCCGGACGGCCCCGGACGGCCCAACCGCCGGGTCCCGCGCGCTCCACCCACAACCCCTCCGGCGCCGGCCGGTGGACGACGACCTCGCCGCGCCCAGATGCGGGCCCCGTACGACGAGCAGCCTCAGACTTGCGGGCATCGGCGACCATCGTGGCGAGATGGCGCAGTAGCACGGGGATCCCCTCGCCGGTCACCGCAGACACCGTGAGGTCGAGCAGCGGGCCGCCACCACCGGACGCCGCCGAGCCGGGCGACCCCACGGCCACGTCGGCCTTCGACCCCCCGGCGGCCACGTCGGCCACGTCGGCCTTCGACCCCACGGCCACGTCGACCACGTCGGCCTTCGACCCCACGACCAGCCGAGGCCGCTCCAACAGCTCTGGCCGGTAACGGCCCAACTCGCCGATGAGCACCCTGACCTGGTCGGCGGGCGCGGCGCCGTCGAGAGGGGCGAGATCGACGAGCACCACGAGCACCCGCGCCCGCTCCACGTGCCGCAAGAACCGGTGCCCCAACCCGCGCCCTTCGGCTGCGCCCTCCACCAGGCCTGGCACGTCCGCGATCACCATCTCGACCTCGTCACCGTCGTGTCCGACGCGCACGACGCCGAGGTGCGGCTCAAGGGTGGTGAACGGGTAGTCGGCGATCTTGGGCTTGGCCGCCGAAACGGTCGAGATCAACGTCGACTTGCCCGCGTTGGGAAGCCCCACCAAGGCAACGTCGGCCACCAGCTTGAGCT
>JBOGGB010000005.1:0-4442 GCA_050743605.1 Acidimicrobiales bacterium | reverse complement strand
CACCTGGTCGAGGACTGCTGCGAGGGCGTCAGGGTGGAAGGGGGCAAGCTCGCCGGCCGGCACGGGCAAGGGCCCTCGCTCGCCCGTGCCGAGACCGCGACGCAGCGGAACGGCGCGGGTTCGGCGCTCCTCGAGCGGCGCCCCGTCGAGGAAGGTGTAGGGCCGGCCCGTCAAGATGCCGTGCGCGAGCACCGACGGCTCGGCCGACTCCACGAACCGCACGTCGACTTCGCCGGACTCGACCGCCTTCAAGAGCTCGACGAGGCCCTCCGCGTCGAGCGCCTCGCTGAGGCAGTCCGCCACCGTCTGGCGGACCAGCACATGGTCGGGCACCGTGATCGGCCCCGGCGCGGTGTTCTCCTGGCACGCGGCGAGCGCAGGCCACGTCGCCGCGAGGAGGTCGTCGGCCTCCATGCGCTGCAGGTGGATCGGGCGGCGCTGCCCGCCCCTGGCCCGAGGCAGGACGAGCGCGCGGTTGCAGTTCCAGCGCCAGCGCGCTTGGAGCATCGGGTGCAGGAGCACCGCCTGGGTGAGGACCGCCTCGGCGTTCCTCGACGAGACCATCTTCGGGACGTCGGACAGCGGGAAGCTGTGCTGGGGCCCGAGCGAGAGCACGACCGTGTCGTCGTCGGCTGCAGCCTGCAGCTCGAAGTCGAACGTGACGCAGAAGCGCTTCCGGAGCGCGAGCCCGAGCGCGCGGTTCACCCGCGCGCCTGCGGGCGAGTGGACCACGAGCTCCATGCCCTCGCTCTCGTCGAAGAACCGCTCGACGACGAGGCGGCGGTGGGTGGGCAGCGCGCCGAGCGCGGCCCGGCCCACCTCGAGGTAGGTGACCACCTGGTCCGCGACCTCAGGGGAGACGCCGGCCGCCGAGACGACCGCGCGCCGCGCGCCGCGGCCGTCGCCGTGCTCGAGCAACGCGTCGACGGTCTCGCGAAGGCGACCCACCGCCTCGGAGAGCTCCGCGGTGCGCGCCGGGGCCTCCCCCAGCCAGAACGGTACCGTCGGCGCGGCGTCGCCCGCGTCCGTGACGCGCACCGTGCCGACCTCCACCTGGCGGACGCGCCAGGAGTGCGTGCCGAGAAGGAAGACGTCGCCGATGTTCGCCTCGACCGCGAAGTCCTCGTGGACCGACCCCAGGGTCACGCCTTCCGGGTCGAGCACGACGCGGTAGTCGCCGGTCTCGGGGATCGCGCCGCCCGCAGTGAGCGCCGTGATCCGCGCCGCGCGCCGCGGGCGGAGGCGGCCGTGGACGGCGTCGTGGTGCAGGTACGCGCCGCGCCGTCCGCGACCCGTCACGATGCCCCAGCACACGAGCTCGACGACACGGTCGAATGTCGCCCGGTCGAGGTCCGCATAGGGGGCGGCAGACCGGGCCATGCAGAACAGCTCCTCGGCGGTGCAGTCGCCGGCGGCGGCGACCTCGGCGACCAGCTGCTGGGCGAGCACGTCGAGTGGCGCGACCGGCGGCACCAGCGCGTCGAGGCTCCCGTCGCGCACGGCCGTGAGGAGAGCCGTGCACTCGACGAGCTCGTCGCGCGTGAGCGGGTATAGGCGGCCTGCGGGCGTGCCTTCCACCTGGTGGTTCGCCCGGCCGACGCGCTGGAGGAAGGTGCCGATCGCACGTGGCGAGCCGATCTGGCAGACGAGCTCCACGGGCCCCACGTCGATGCCCAGCTCGAGAGAGGCAGTGGCCACCAGCGCGCGCAGCTCCCCGGCTCGTAGCCGCGCCTCGACCAGCCGCCGGCGCGAGGCGGAGAGGCTGCCGTGGTGCGCCGCGACGACGAACCCGTCAGTGTCGGCGTCGGTGTCGGCGTCGGCGTGGGCGTCGGTGTCGGCGTCGGCCAGCCGCTCCGCCAGCTGGTGCGCGACACGCTCGGCCATCTTGCGCGTGTTCACGAACACGAGCGTCGTGCGGTGCCTGCGCACGTGGCCCGCGATCTGGTCGAGGACGTCGTCGAACTGCTGGTGGCTCGCGACGGCTTCGAGCTCCGATGCGGGCAGCTCGATCGCGACGTCCAGGTCGCGCCGGTGCCCGCAGTCGACGATCGCCGGCAACGGGCGGGCGCCCGTCCCGGTCAGCAGCCGCGCCACCGTCTCCAGGGGACGCTGGGTCGCGGACAGGCCGATGCGCTGCGGGCGTCGCGCCGGGTCCTGCGCCGCGACGACCCGGTCGAGCCGCTCGAGGCTGAGCGCCAGGTGCGCGCCGCGCTTGTCCCTCGCCAGGGTGTGCACCTCGTCGACGATCACCGTCCGAACGCCCGCAAGGAGCGCCCTCGAAGACGCCGCGGTCAACAGGAGGTAGAGCGACTCGGGCGTCGTGACGAGGAGGTCGGGCGGCTTGCGACGCATGGTCGCGCGCTCGGAGGCGGGCGTGTCGCCGGTACGCACGGCCACCGTCAGCTCCGGCAGGTCGATGCCGAGCTCGGCGGCGGCGGCCCGGGTGCCCTCGAGGGGGACCTGCAAGTTCTCCTGGACGTCTGCGGCGAGGGCGCGCAGCGGCGAGACGTAGACGACCTCCGGCCCACGCCGGCCGGGATCCTGCCCGTCACCTGTCCCGGGCGGGGCGAACAACGAGCCGGCGAGGCGGCGGCGGCAGGCGGCGTCGATCGCGACCATGAACCCGGTGAGCGTCTTGCCGGTGCCGGTCGGCGAGGCGACGAGGACGTCGACGCCGGAACGGAGGAGGGGCCACGCGGCAGCCTGCGGCTCGGTCGGCCCGTCGGGGAAGCGCGTCAGGAACCAGGCCCGCAACGCGGGATGGAAGCCGTCGAGCACCGGTGTCGCCGGTCGCGGGGCACGGGCTGGAGCCGTCATGTCGACGTCATTCCACCAGCCGGCTGTGACCGCCGCGCCTCCAGCGGGGGATCGCCGTCGTGGGCTGCCGCGCCGACGCCGGCGCCGAGGACCGCAGCCACCTCCGCCCGTCCCGCCGCGATGAGCTCGGACGTCGCCGAGAAGTCCCGGTAGTCGGCCGCCGGATCCCCTCCGCCGCTGAAGACCGTGACCTCCACGGCGGGAGGGACGAGCGCGAGCTCACGGGCGAAGCGCGCGTGCACGGCGACGAAGAAGCCGGTGAGCACCGCCTCGACCGGGCGGCGCGCCGGGCGCGGACGGTAGTGGAGCGGGCCGCACAGGAGCACGTACACGCGGGTCGCTCCGGCGTCGATGGCGCGGCTGATCGGGACGTTGTCGACCACGCCCCCGTCGATGAGGAGCTCGTCGCCGATGCGGACCGGCGGGAACATCGCCGGGATCGCCGCGGAGGCGAGCACGGCCTCGATCGCCGGGCCCTCGGTCAGCCAGCGCTCGAGGCCGTCGTGCAGCGAGGTCGCGACCACCTCGAGCGGGATGGCCGCGTCCTCCAACCGCTCGAAGCGCAGCCCCTCTTCGAGGAGGTCGCGCAAGCCGGTGTTCGCGTGGACGGCCGGGCGTTGCTGGAAGAAGGTCCACGGCCCGTAGCCCCGGGCACGGGGGAAGATCTTGTCTCCCGAGAGCCCGGCCCAGACGTGTTGGAGGTGCGCCATGCCGGACGGCGTGGGATCCCCGGCGTATGCGGCGGCGTTGACCGCCCCGACCGACACGCCGTACACGCGATCCGCGCGGATGCCGCGATCGACGAGCTCGGCGAGCATTCCCACCTGCACCGCGCCGCGGCTCCCGCCTCCTGCGAGGACGAAGGCGGTGAGGGGGGGCCCCGCCTGCTCGGGACGATGGCGGCGGCGGGCGACCCGGTCCCACCACGAGGACCCGGTGCCGTTGCCGGTGGCGGTGGCGCTCGGCGTGCCGTCGCTCGGGGTGCCGTCACTCGGGGTGCCGGCGGTGGCGGCGGGATCCCTCGGGGTGCCGTCGCCGGTGCCGGTGGCGGGGACGCTCGGGGTGCCGGCGGTGGCGGCGGGGTCGCCCGGGGTGCTCACCTGCTCCTGCCGGATCCCCCGGGACCCCGGGGACCTCGGGGAGGAGGCCTCCGGCGCTGCTCCTGGGGACGACCCGTCGCACCCCGGGGCGGCCGCTGGCCCCCTCGACGCTGGGCGTGCCCGTTCGTCTGGGCGGTCGCGGCGGTCGCCGAGTGCTCGTGCGCTTCGGACGCCGCCGACCTCGCGGTCGTGCGCTCGACCCATTCGGCGCGCCCTTTCCGGTCCCTGCGCACCGCCCAACGCACGGTGACGACGCCGAGGACCACGATCGCCAGCACGAACACGACGAACACCGCCACGAACGCGGCGCCGCCGGCGACGGCGACGATGGCGGTGGCGGTGACGGCGAGCTTGGCGGCGGCGGCGAGCTTGGTGGCGGCGAGCTCCACGGAGCCGAGGCTACGGGACGGCCCGGGCGGCGTCACAACCTCCGAGCACCCTGTCGAGGTGACCGTCCCGACGATGCTCGCTCGCCCCTCCGGTGGAGCCGGAGTCGCAGGTGCAGCTGGTGCGGCGGGTCCCGCC
>JBOGGB010000004.1:0-4583 GCA_050743605.1 Acidimicrobiales bacterium | reverse complement strand
CTGCAGGAGATCTTCGGATTCGAAGAGTTCCTCGAGTCGAAGGCACAGCTGCTCGCAGGGGTCGGGTGCTCGGTGCTCGTCCCCGACGTCTTCTGGCGTGTCGAGCGCAACGTCTCCCTCGCCCACGACGAAGCGGCGCTCCAGACCGGCTTCGGGTACATGGGGCGGTTCTCGGAGATCCCGAGGGAGGTGACCACCGGAGATCTCGTCGCCGCGCTCGCCCACCTCCGTTCCCTCCC
The DNA here is from genome assembly GCA_050743605.1 of Acidimicrobiales bacterium. GTDB lineage: Bacteria > Actinomycetota > Acidimicrobiia > Acidimicrobiales > RAAP-2 > JAJYVT01. The sequence goes on along the minus strand of JBOGGB010000004.1, from coordinate 4,344 downwards.
CGAGGTCACGGGGAAGGCGGGCGTCATCGGCTACTGCCTCGGCGGGCGGCTCGCGTTCGAGGTCGCGGCGGCTTCAGAGCTCGATGCGTGCGTCTCCTACTACGGGTCCGGCATCGCTGCCGAGCTGGATCTCGCCGAACGGATCACCTGCCCGGTTCTCTTCCACTTCGGCGGGTCCGATCCTTACATCCAGCGGGAGGCGATCGACGCGATCGCTGCGGTCTTCATGGGGAGGGCGGGAACCGAGCTCGTGGTGCAGGAGGAGGCAGGTCACGCCTTCGAGAACTCCTTCGCGCCGATGTTCTTCGAGCCCCAGGCGGCCGCCGCGTCCTGGCCAGTCACGCTCGCCTTCTTGGACCGGACGTTGCGATCTTGAGCATCGGCAACATGTACGGCCCCCGCTCGACCTTCCTCGGCGTGCCGTCGGCCGACCTGCAAGAGCCATCCTCGTACGAGAACGCCCGTGCGGTCGTGATCGGCGCGCCGTTCGACGGAGGGACTTCGTATCGGCCAGGTGCGCGCTTCGGCCCGCAGGCGATCCGCCTCACCGACTACCTGCCCCACGACGGGAGCCGCCCGCATCTTGCCCTGGGCGTGGACCCCCTCGTCGAGCTCGGAGTCGTGGACGTCGGCGACGTCGAGATGCTCTCCGGGGAGACGGAGCGGTCGCTCTCCAAGCTCGCCGACGCGGTCGAGACGGTGGCGCGAGCAGGTGCCCTGCCCGTGGTGCTCGGCGGAGACCATACGATCACCCTTCCCGACGTGACGGGAGTGGCGCGCCATGTCGGGTGGGGAAGAGTATCCGTCGTCCACTTCGACGCGCATGCCGACACGGCCAACACGCAGTTCGGCTCCCTCTACGGTCACGGCACCCCGATGCGCCGGCTCATCGAGTCCGGGGCGACGCGCGGCGACAGGTTCTTGCAGATCGGGCTGCGAGGGTACTGGCCCGAGCAAGAGACGCTGGAATGGATGGCGGAGCAGCGCATGCGCAGCTTCGAGATGACCGAGGTCGTGGAGCGGGGGCTCGACGCGTGCCTGGACGAGGCACTCTCGGTCGCGACCAATGACTGCGACGGGGTGTTCCTCTCGGTGGACGTCGACGTCGTGGACCCGGGTCTCGCTCCCGGGACCGGCACGCCGGAGCCGGGCGGGCTGTCCAGCCGGCAGCTGCTCGACGCGGTGCGCAGGATCGCCATGCAGGTACCCCTCGTCGGCTTCGACGTGGTCGAGGTGTCGCCTCCGTACGATCACGCAGAGGTCACGGCCTACCTCGCGAACCGCGTGGTGCTCGAAGTGCTCTCGGGGTTCGCGTGGCGACGCCGTGCTTCGGAGGGCGCTGACCCCGTGCGCCGTCCGGGAGCGCCCCTGCTCGAGGGGCGCTCGCCGAGCCCCGAGCCCTGAGGATCGTTGCCGGGTCGAGGATGACCCCGGCTCGGTGTCCGCGGGCTCAGACGCAGGCTGTCTTGGGAGGACGTCCTGCGTGGAGCGACGAGTACGGCGCGGGGTTCGGCGGCGCGGCGACTTGCACCGTCTCGCCGAAGTGGCTGAACGTCCATTGAACGGTGTACCGCTCTGTATCCTGGACGATTGCGGCGCCTCGCAGCGTCTGAGGGAGCCCACTCGCCGTGTCCATCACCAGGACGGCTGTGCCCTCCACCTCGTGAGACTTCGCTGTCCGCAGCGCTCCGCCGACCACCGCGGTGGAGCGGGGCGACCCGGGCACGTCCCTGCTCGAGTCGGGATAGATCGCGGTGCGCAACTGCGAGGCGTTCGAGCTGGTCGTGATCCCCTCTTCGAACGAGTCGTAGGGATCGTCTCCCTTCACCACCTTCACCCACTTGCCGACGAGCGGCGCCGCTCTCGGGGCAGGAACACCGAGCTCGTCGACGAGGGCGACCACGTTGCCCCGGAAGTAGACGACCCCGCGCAGGAGCCGGAGGTCGAAGAGGCTTGTCTTGTCTGTTGTGTCGCTCCGCACGGGGCTGCACTGCTGCCGGATCACCTGCTGGCCTTCGTGGCGTGCCGCCTCCCCCTTGATGTCGTACGTCGCCCCGAAGACCGAGGACAGCTCGACGTAGTGGTAGGTCCCGGCCTTTTCCGCCGACTCGATCGCGCGCCGTAGGAGCGCGCTCGCGACGGTCGTGGGACTTGTCGGCGCGATGGCTGCGCCGATCCCTATGCCGGCTCCGACTGCGAGAACGAGCGTCGCGGCGAGCGCGAGCCCGCGGCGTGCCCGTCGGCGGCGATCCTTGGGTGACCGCGGCGGGCGCGGCGGCGCGGGAGGCATGTACGGCCAGCGGTAGGGCGGTGCGCCCTGCGGCTGCCAGTACGTGCCGGGCCCGGCAGGGCCGGGCGGACCCGGCGACGCCTGAAGTGGACCGTGCTGGACGTCGGGAGGCACCTGGTGACGGGCGCGGTCCGTGTCGGAGGGGCTGTGCCACCGGTAGCCCTCCTCGGACGCCGCCGCCGTGGACGGTCCGACCCGCGGGTCCGACCCTGTCGCCGTGGCGGCCTGATCGCCGTCACCTATCCTCGTCGGCTCGTCGGGCACAGCGTCAGTGGGTTCGTCGGGGGGCTCGCCAGGCATCGATCGCAGCGTATGACCTCCCGCGATGGTCGAGATCGCGGGCATCTCGCGGGCCTGGCGACCATCCGCGGACGCGATACACCCCCCTGTCATGCTCTCCCGCATGGCACCCGGCACCCCCTGGCACGAGCAGGATCTCCTTGCGTTCGACCTCGAGACGACCGGAGTCGACCCGCTCGTCGACGTCCCGGTGTCCTACGCGCTGGTCACCGTACGTGCGGGGATCGTCGCCGAGTGCGACGCATCCCTTGTCGATCCAGGTCGAGTGATCCCGGAAGCGGCTTCGGCGGTGCATGGCATCACGACCGAGCAGGCTCATCGAGAGGGCATCCCGATCGGCATCGCGGTGCGCCACGTCGCCGACGTCGTGCTGCGCGCGTCGATCCAGGGAGTTCCGGTCGTGGGGATGAAGCTCGACTACGACCTCACGATGCTCGACAGCTGCTGCCTTAGGGAGACGGGCCGAGGGATCGTGGACGATGGGTTCAGCGGACCGGTGCTGGACGCGCTGGTGATCGACCGTCACTTCGACCGGTACCGGCGTGGGAAGCGCACCCTCGCGGACCTCTGCATGCACTACGGCGTCGCCATCGACCATGCCCACGACGCCTCATCGGACGCGAGGGCCGCGCTCGACGTGGTGCGGGCCATGTGCGCGTGCTACCCGGAGCTCTGCGCTCGTACGCCTGTCGAGCTTCACCTCGCGCAGGAGGGCTGGCACCGAGAATGGGCCGAATCGTTCTCGGAGTGGCGTCTCAGGAAGGGGCTCAGCCCGATGCGCGACGACGCACGGCAGTGGCCTGTCGCAGAGTCCCCGCGGACCGGCGGCGCGCAGGCCGCGGTCTGACCTCTTCGGGCTGGCTGACGCGAACGCCACCGCCAGGGTGTCGACGCGAGCGCCGGCCAGGCGGATGCTGTCTGAGACAATGCACACATGCGAGCGTGGGAGATTGCTCGACCCGGGCCGATCGACAGCCGGCCACTCCGCTTGGTCGAGCGCCCACGCCCTGAGCCGGGACCCGGAGAGGTACGGGTGGGAGTGCGCACCTGCGGCGTCTGCCGCACCGATCTCCACGTGGCGGAGGGAGACCTGGAGGTGCATCGAGCGCACGTGGTCCCGGGTCACGAGGTGGTGGGGGCGGTCGACGCCCGGGGTCCCGGTGCCGAGCGCTTCAAGCTGGGCGAGCGGGTTGGCGTCGCCTGGTTGGCGTCCACCTGCGGCGTGTGCCGGTTCTGTCGCCGGGGAGCAGAGAACCTGTGCGTACGCGCGACGTTCACGGGTTGGGATCGCGACGGCGGGTTCGCCGAGTCCGTCATCGTGGACGAGCGCTTCGCCTACCGGCTCCCCGAAGACCTGAGCGACGACGAGGCCGCCCCCCTTCTCTGCGCCGGGATCATCGGGTACAGAGCGCTCCTGCTCGCATCGCTCCGACCAGGAGGCAGGCTCGGCCTGTACGGATTCGGCGGCTCCGCGCACATCACGGCACAGGTTGCGCTCGCCCAGGGAGCTGAGCTCTACGTGGCGACGCGGTCGCCAGAGGCGCAGGAGCTCGCGTCGGAGCTCGGAGCGACGTGGGTGGGCGAGGCGAGTGACAAACCTCCGGCACCGCTGGACGCTGCCATCCTCTTCGCACCCGTAGGCAACCTCGTCGTTCCCGCACTGGAGGCGCTCGACCGTGGCGGGGTGCTGACGATCGCGGGCATCCATCTCACCGACATCCCCCCGCTTGCGTACCGCGCCCACCTCTTCGAGG
>JBOGGB010000003.1:0-7858 GCA_050743605.1 Acidimicrobiales bacterium | reverse complement strand
CCGCGGCGGCGAGAGCCGCTGCCGCAGCGAGGGCGAAGGCGCAGGCCGCGGCGGCGGCGGCAGCGAGAGCTGCAGCGGCGAGAGCCGCGGCCGAGGCACAGCAGGCGGCGCAGACCGTGAACGAGCTCGGTGGCACAAGCGCCGTCGCGGAGCAGGCCGCCAACCAGGCATCGTCGGACGCGGGTGGTCCCACAGTCGGTTTCAGCGACACGACCACCGCAGGGGACCAGTCCGCGGTGCAGGCAGCCGAGTCGCAGCTCGGTGTCCCCTACGTGTGGGGAGGCGAGGCTCCGGGGGTCGGCTTCGACTGCTCGGGGCTGACGCAGTGGTCATGGGACCAGGCGGGCATCGCGATCCCTCGCACCGCCGAAGAGCAGGATGCCGCGGTGCCGCACGTATCGCTCACAGAGCTCCAACCAGGGGACCTGCTCTTCTACTACGACATCGACGGCACAGGCTCAGTGGACCACGTCGTCATGTACGTGGGATCCGGACCCTATGGCGATCAGACGGTGATCCAAGCCCCCTACACCGGATCCAGCGTGTCGTACGACGCGCTCTACACGTACGGGCTGGTGGCGGCCGGGCAACCCTGACGTCAGCGACGGGCACGCGCCGCTGCCGCTGATGCGATCTGTTGGTAGAGCGGCGCGAGCGCGTCCGCGAGGTCCTCGCCGCGTACGCTGATCGTCCCCCGAGGGGCGAGCCGCAGCACCGCCGCGGGCACCTCGGCCGCCTCTGGGCGGACGCGCACGCCGGAGAGATCCGGACCCGCGGCCCAGAAGCGCGCGACCAGGTCGTCCCCGTCCCCGGTCGTCACCTCGGACGCGGGGGCCCCCGGTTCGGTGCCTCCGGCGGTGCTTTCGGGTTCCGCGCCCCTGGCGCCCTCCCGTCGCAGCGCCCGCAACTCGCCCAGCACCTCCTCGCGTCCCCTTCCCCGCCACGCCAGGAGCGAGAACGGATCCCGGTCGAACTCCTCGGCGAGGAGGTAGTAGACCGCGGCGACGTGCTTGCAAGGGTTCTCCCAGTCCGGGCACGTGCACTCGGTGACGAGGCGTGCGTGGGGAGCGGGAAGCAGGGATGCGCCTTCGACGTCGAAGACCTCCTCGACTTCGTGAGGAAGCTCGCCAGCGAGCATGCGCGCCGCGTACCCGGCACGCGCTGCGAGCGCGCCGACGATGCGACCCCAGTCTTCTTCGGGGACCACCGCCATCTTGAGACGGACGACGTAGGGATCTTCGCGGCTTCCCTGCACCGTCGCAGTCACCACCCCCGGGCCGACGTGGAGATCGACGACCTGGCCCTTGCGGGCATAGGAGCGGCCACGCTCGACACGGCCGCCGACCGTCACGGCCTCGAGCGACTCGAGGAATCGCCGCGACCACCACGTCACGCCGATCGATCCCTTGCGGGTCCTCGCGGCGATGCCGCCTGCGACGGGCCGGGGACGGCCCGCGTCCTCCTCTCGCCACCACGGCCCTGTCGGCACGTCCGGCGTGTCGGGCTTCTCGTAGACGCCGCCTGCCTCGACGTCGTCGGCAACCTCGTCGGCGACCTCGTCGAGGACCTCGTCGGACGGCGGGGGGCGGTGCTTGCGAGCCGCAGGACGGCGCGGCGGGCTCACCGCGCGGTCGCCTCCGCAGAGAGCCGCACCAGCTCAGCCAACTCGTCGGTGCACAGCTCCGTGACCCAGGCCTCGCCTGCACCCACCACCTGCGCCGCGAGCGCGCGCTTGGACTCGATCATCTCGTCGATCCGCTCCTCGACGGTGCCCGCGCAGACGAGCTTGCGGACCTGGACGTCACGACGCTGTCCGATCCGGTACGCGCGGTCCGTGGCCTGGTCCTCGACTGCAGGGTTCCACCATCGGTCGTAATGGAGCACGTGGCTCGCTGCGGTCAGGTTCAGGCCGGTGCCGCCAGCCTTCAGTGAGAGCACCATCACCGGCATCGTCACTTCGGACTGGAGCTCCGCCACGAGCTCGTCACGGCGCGCACGGGGGACCCCCCCGTGGAGGAAGCCGACGCGGCATCCCAGGCGCTCGGTGAGATGGCGCTGCAACATCGTCCCCATCTCCGCGAACTGCGTGAAGACCAGCGCCTGCTGTCCCGCCTCGCGCACCTGCTCGAGGATCTCGAGCGTCCGCTCGAGCTTGCCCGACCGCCCGGCGAGCGCCGACGCGTCCGCGGCGTACTGCGCCGGGTGGTTGCACACCTGCTTCAGGCGGAGCATCGTCGCGAGGACGAGACCCTTACGCTCGATGCCCTCTGCACCCGCGACCTTCGCCAGCATCTCGTCGACGACGGCCCGGTAGAGGGTCGCCTGCTCGCGCGTGAGCAGGCAGCGCTCCTTGGTCTCGATCTTGTCCGGCAGGTCGGGCACGATCGACCGATCGGTCTTCAGGCGCCGGAGCACGAACGGGCGGGTGAGCGCTTGCAGGCGGGCGGCGGCCTCCTCGTCCCCATAACGCTCGATGGGCACTGCGAACTGCTCGCGGAACGACCGCTGCGAGCCGAGGAGGCCGGGATTGACCACGTCCATGATCGACCAGAGCTCGCCCAGGTGGTTCTCGACCGGCGTCCCGGTGAGCGCGAGGCGACGCGGAGCGGGAACGGCGCGTGCGGCCTGCGTCTTGCGCGCGGCGGGGTTCTTCACCTGCTGTGCCTCGTCGAGCACGAGGCGCGCCCACGGCACCGAAGCGATCGAGGAGCAGTCGCGCTCGAGCACCGGGTAGCTCGTCACGACCACGTCGGACTCCCGCGCCGTGCGTCGCAGCTCGTCCCCTCTCACCCGCGCAGCGCCGTGGTGCACCACCACTCGCAACGCGGGAGTGAACCGTTCGATCTCCCGTTGCCAGTTGCCCACGACCGAGGTAGGGCACACGACGAGCGTCGGGCCCGAGGCCGCCCCCTCCGCTCGGTCCGCCTGGAGCACGCCAAGCACGGTCGCGGTCTTGCCGAGCCCCATGTCGTCGGCGAGGCACGCCCCGAGCCCAACTTGATCGAGAAGACGGATCCATGCCACCCCCCGGCGCTGGTATGCACGGAGCTCGCCGCTGAACCCCTCGGGCGTCGGCCCGACCTCTATGGAATCGGCGAGCTCGCCGCGGAGGAGGGCGCCGATCGTGCCCGCCGCGTCGACCGCGAGGACCGGCACCCCTGCCCCGGGCAGCGGCACGCCGGCCATCGCGCGGACGACGTCGGCGAGGGCTGCGGTACGCCCTTGGGAGAGGAACTCGACCAGGCGCTCGAGCTCCCCCAGGTGCAGCTCCGTCCACTGCCCGTGGACGCGGACGAGTGGGGCCTTGAGCTCGGCGAGGCGACGCAGCTCGGCAAGCCCGAGCCCGGTGTCGCCGAGCGCGGCCTCCCAGTCGAACTCGGCGAGCCTGCGGGATGTCAGGCGGCCGGTGCTCGGACGGTCCGCCGGGGCTGCGGCGGAGCGGACGCGGAGGCCGAGACGGGCGGACGGCGCCCGCCACCACGAGGGCAGGAGCACGCCGAACCCTGCCAGCTCGAGCGTCGGGGCCGCTTCCGAGAGGAACCGGTAGGCGCCGTCGAGGTCGAGCTCGAGGGCAGTCGGCGCGGGCTCGGTCAACACCTCGCCCAGCTCGGGGAAGGCGTGGACGGCCCGGCCCAGTTCCGCCAGCAGCACCTCCTGGGGAAGCTCGACCGTCCGAGCGGCGCGTCGGAGCGTCTCCCCCGCCCGCCAGACGTCGCCCGCGCCGACGAGGAGCGTCGGCTCGTCGATGGCCTGCAGGAGCAGCTCGACACGCCAGGGCGCGCCATCGACGTCGATCGGGTCGATCGCCCCGGGCTCGTGCAGGCGCAGGCACAGACGCCAAGCTCCTGCCGGCGCGACGAGGGGCGCGCTCCATTCGGCGACCAGACGGCCGAGCGCCCCGAGCGCGGCCGCGTCGGCGTCGATCCTGCCGTCGTGGCTACGCAGCGCAGCGAGCCATGCCTCGGGCGCCGAGCGACCCCGCGCAGTGGCCTTCGTGCCTCTCGGCTGCTCGCCCTCGCCGCGGGCGAGCGCCTCTCGGCACGCGACGTCGACGAAGGCGTCGAAGGCACGGTCGACGATCGACGCGGGGTCGCCGCGGGTCTGGAGCGCGCGCGCAGCCATGGGCAGCGCATCGTGCAACTGCTTCAGTCGCTCGGTGTCCCGCCCCGCCCTCAGCGCCGACCATCGCGCGAAGTGCTCCTCGCCGAGCGTCTCGAGCACCGGGACGACTCGACCCCCTGCGGCAGCCTCGAGCGCGAGCTCCCCGACACGCGCGAGCGCGTGGACCGTCGCGCCCGTTCGCACCGACGCATGGTCGTCGGCTAGGACGAGCAGCGCGTCGAGCGCGCTACCGGGTGTGAGCCGCAGCACCGGCACGGTGAACGGTCTCATCGCGCATCTTCCGGCACCGCGTGACCGCGTACCGTCGGAGAGACGGACCAGCTCGGGCGACGCAGCGGGCAGGCCACGGCGAGCGGGCAGGACCAGGGTGGCCACCCCGGCGACAGCTCGGGCCGCGGCGTGCCGAGTGCCCGGTTCGCCGTCCGGGTTCAGCGCGTCAGAGACGGTGTCGGCACTCGCTGCGAACGGATGGGCCACAGCCGCCGCGGGCGCGGCGCCGCGAGGTGGATTGGCCGCTCCGCGAAGCGGGCTGGGCGCCGCTTCGAGCGCGGCGCCCAGCTCGACCCACAAGACAAGCGGCGCCGGGTCCTCCATGTCCCATGCAGCGTGGAGCACGAGCATCGGCGCCGAGGTTACCGAGGGGCGTCGCGCCGAGCGGCCGGGGGCGGGGACAGCTGCACAGGGCAGGGGTCGCGGGGCACGACACCGTTGGGCGTCGAGAAGCGCTCGGTCCCTCGCTCACCCGACCCAGGAGTCGAGAAGCTCGTCGCGGCGACGGATCCACTCTTCCCAGGTCATCGCGAACTTCGCATGGTCCTCCCATTCGCCATCGATCTCGAGGTACTTCTGCGCGATGCCCTCGGGGCGCAGCCCGAGTTTCTCCACGACACGCAGGCTGGCGCGGTTCCTCGGGATGATCGAGATCTCTACTCGGTGCAGCTCGATCGTGTCGAACGCGAACGCGAGCACGACGACGACCGCTTCTGGCACGTAGCCCTGGCCGGCGAGATCGCGGTCGATCCAGTACCCGATGTGGCCGGTCTGGAACGGACCGCGCTGGATGGAAGAAAGCGTGATCTCCCCCGCGAATCGCTCGTCCGCGAAGATGCCGAAGCCGTAGCCGGTGCCGAGCTGCCGCTCGCGCTCGCGTAGCGCGCAGCGTGCCGCGAAGCTCTGACGGTCCTCGGCGGGGAGTGGCGCTCCCTTGGGGCGAGGCTCCCACGGTACGAGCCACTCCCTGCTTCGGCTGCGGACCAAGTACCAGTCTTCGTAGTCCGCTTCGGTGAGCGTGCGCAGCAGCACCCGGCGTCCCGCGAGCTCGAGCGGGGCGGGCGCGTGACGCGCCATCACGAGACGTCGTGGGGGACCCTGGCCTGCAGGGCCCGCTCGCGCCAGTGCCACGCGGGGCCGTGCCGCGACGAACCGGTGCACGGGTCCTCTTGCGTCGTGAGCATCGCCGCATCGTGACAGGTCGGCGCGGGCGGGCGCCACAGGAGGGGACGTGCAAGAGTGGGGCGCGTGCCGCCGGACGAGGCCACGGTCGAGGGGCCGCGACCGCAGCGGGCGGACCGGGCGCTGTTCGTCCCGCAGACTCCACGGTCATTGCGTCCGGATGCGGCCGCCGACCCTGCGCTCTACCGTCGCTGGCGCGCCGCCCAGGACGCTTGGAGGCTCACGGTGGACCCGGCGCCCCCGCCCGGACCGGAGCTCACGCTCCTCATGGTGGTCGACGGCACCGCGGAAGAGGGTCCCGACGCCGTCAGCAGGACCCTTGCCTCGGTGGCCCAGCAGACCGTCGGCACCTGGTCGCTCTGGATCACCCTCCTCGGCGCGCCCGGCGCGGGCGTGGACGCCGCGATCACCGCAGCGCTCACATCGGACCCGGCGGGTCTCTGCGGACCGGTGCGCCACCCCGGTCGATTCGGGCCGCTGTCGCATCCGAGCAAGGTGGCCCGCACCGGCCCTCCGGCTCACAGGGGCGAACCGGGCAACAGGGGGCGTCCGGGGCGGGGGGGGCAGTCGGGGCGCCTGCAGATCCGTACGAGCGCGGCCGGCACTGACGTCGCCGCGGCCCATGCGGCTGCGCTCGAGGAGTCCGCCTCCCCCGCCGTCACCTTCGTCGACCCTGGAGACGAGCTCTCGCCCGACGCCGTCGCCCGCCTCAGCGCGGCGCTCATCGACGCGGACGTCGCCTACGCCGACGAGGACCGCTTCGGTCCCGACGGCCTCGCGTCGACACCGGTCCTGAAGCCGGACTGGTCGCCCGAGCTGCTGCTGTCGTGGTCCTACCTCGGCCGACCGGTCGCGCTGCGCGTCGCACCCCTGATCGCCGCCGGCGGGATCCGGCCACTTCCCGGCGGCGACTGGGAGCACGACCTCCTGCTGCGCGTGACCGAGCGCACGGAGCGTGTCGCGCACGTGGCGTCGGTGCTGTGCCACCGGATGGGGGCGACCAGATCGTCAGCGGGTCCGGCTGCGGTCGAGAACGCGCTCTCGAGACGCGGGCAACCTGCGACCGTACGCCCTGGACCACGACCCGGGACCTGGTCCGTCCGCCGGCGCCCGGGCCGGGGCGCGCGGACGTCCGTGAGCGCCATCGTCCCGTTCAGGGACAGCACCGGTCTGCTGCGGGCGTGTGCGCGCGCGCTGCGCGCGGCTGGCGCGGGAGCCGACGGGAACGTCGCGGGCACCAGCGTCGGGGCGAGCGGATGGACCATCGACCTCGAGGTGGTGCTGGTCGACAACGGTTCGACCGAGCCCGAGACTGCGACCCTCCTCGAGCGGCTGCAGGCACGGCTGCGCCCTGACGTCGACGTGCTCGTGCGGCATGACGCCCGTCCCTTCAACTGGGCCGCACTGAACAACGCCGCTGCCGCGCAGGCGCGCGGCGAGGAGCTTCTCTTCGTGAACGACGACGTACAGGGGGGGACCGCCGGTTGGATGGAGCTTCTCGTCGTCCAAGCCCTGCTCCCGGAGGTCGGTGCCGTCGGCGCGCGTCTCGTCTACCCGGACGGGCGGCTGCAGCATGCGGGCATCGTCCTGGGTCTGGCGGGGGCGACGGGCCACGTGCTCGCGGGCCTCGAAGCGGGGCTACCGGGCTACCTGGGCATGGCCGTGCACCCGCGTGACGTGACGGCGGTCACCGGCGCCTGCATGGCGACGCGCCGCGAGGTCTTCGACCAGCTTGGCGGGTTCGACGAGTCGCTCGGCCTCGACTTCAACGACGTCGACTACTGCCTGCGCGCTCGAAGCCGCGGGTTGCGGGTCGTGCTCGAGGCGGGGGCGGAGCTCGTGCACCACGAGTCGCCGAGCCGCGGGACGTCGGGGAGCGAGGCGACCGCGGCCGCGTTCCTCGCGCGTTGGGGCGCGGCCGTCGGCGCCGGTGACCCGTTCTACAACCAGAACCTCTCCCGTCTGGACTTCTCGGCTGCGCTCGACGAACCGGGAGCGGTGATCGGCGGCGCGCTGGGGGGAAGAAGCGAGGCGTTGGCGGGAGTGGTCGCTGTGAGGAGTGTGGGCAGATGACAGGAGCCGGAAAGCGAGACGAGGAGGCTGAAGCGGTGGCAGGAGCTGGGGCCGGCGAGGGGGACAAGGGCGCGAGTTTTCCAACGGCGCCTGGGCTCCTCTCCTCGCGGGCAGACCCACTGCCGCTGCCGCCCACGCTTCAAGACGCCGAGGTCGTCGCCGCGTTGCACCGGGACTGGGCACAGCTTGCCGGTGCGGGGCAGGGGAACAG
>JBOGGB010000002.1:0-3117 GCA_050743605.1 Acidimicrobiales bacterium | reverse complement strand
CCGATTGCTTCCTGGCGGCGAGCGTTGGCGTCGTTGTCGCCCGCGACGAGGGCGATGAGGCGGCGAGCGATGGAGGGCGAGAGGCTGCCGTCGCCGGCGTAGACGGACTCGATGGCTCGCACGATGTCGGCGGGCGCGGTCTTCTTGAGCAGGAAGCCGGCGGCGCCAGCCTGTAGAGCGCGTAGGACGAGCTCGTCGGCGTCGAAGGTGGTGAGCACGATGACCGCCGGTGGCCGAGGCTCGCTGCGGAGCAGTCGGGTGGCGGCGATGCCGTCGACTAGGGGCATGCGAATGTCCATCAACACGACGTCTGGGTGGTACCGAGTAGTCGCGGCGACGGCGCTGCGGCCGTCGTCTGCTTCACCCACCACTTCGACCTGTGGCGCACCGGCGAGCATCATCTGCAAGCCGGCACGCACCAAAGCATCGTCGTCGACGAGCAGGACGCGGATGGGCTGGGTCACGGTCCAGGTACCGTGGCGCGAAGGACAAAGTCACCGTCGACGTTCGGCCCGTGCTCCAGCTTTCCGCCGACGAGCTCGAGCCGTTCTGCGAGGCCGGTGAGCCCGGAGCGTGCGCCGGTCGGCAGTGGAGGTTCTGCCGTGGTGAGGCCAGGAGGGACAGAGTGGCTGATGACTTCGATCATCACGCCGTGTGAACAGTTGGCCGAGACTGCCACGTCGACCGTAGCGCCAGGGGCATGCTTGCGAGCGTTGGTCAGCCCCTCTTGGACCACTCGGTAGGCGGTGCGCCCGAGCGCGGCCGGCAGCGAAGTGGTGTCGGGGATGTCAAGGCGAGCACGAAGATCCATCCCCGCGGCGCGTGACTCCTCAAGGAGGTCGGGGAGCTGCACGAGCGTCGGCTGGGGTGCCGCGGTGTCTGTTGCCGTGTCCTCCCGCAAAACCGTGATCACTTCGTGCAGCTCATCGAGCGCGGCAGCGGCCGACATCCTGATCACCGCTGCGGCTTGCGCTATCTCGGCCGGAGATGCATCTGGCCGGAACTCGAGCGCTCCGGCATGGATGCTGAGAAGGGAGAGCCGGTGGGCAAGGACGTCGTGCATCTCTCGGGCGATGCGCCGCCGCTCTGCCTCGCGAGCCATCTCGTCTCGCTGTTCCTGTTCGGCTTCGAGACCGTCGGCCCGCTCGCGTAGCGAGACGATGAGCTCACGCCGGACGCGCACGAACAGCCCCCAGCCAAAGGCAATCGCGGTCAGCATAAAACCGGGGAACCGCTGCTTGAAGACCGGACCTGCACCGGGGTTGACGAGTGGGAAGACGGTGCTTCCTGCCAACGCCAAGAGCACGGCGATGACGAGCGTGCGGCCCCGACCCCGTACCGCGGCGTTGAAGATGGTGACGAGGGCGGCACCGATGGCGAGCGAGAAGACCAGCCCCGACGCGCTGACCAGCAGGACCGCCAACGGCCGCGACCGCCGGAACCACAGCGCCAGGCACGCCGCCGAGCCGAACACCACGTCGAGAACGTCCATCACGATGCTGCGGCTGTCCCAGATGTGGGCCAGGGCAAGCCCACCAATCAGTGCCGCAAGAGCGAACACTGACCCGTCAACCAGCCAGTCGCTAGCCGAGCGACTGCCGCTCGATTCGTACCAATCGCCGGGAACGAGCGCACGCTGCCACAGGGCCGGCCGCCCCTGAAGCTGCGCCCGTTGGCTCACCATCGCGCCAGCGTACGTCCCCTCACCGTGGCGTCACCCCCTACCAAAGTCGATTCGATCATCGACCGAAGAAGGGGCAGAAATGGCCTCCCGGCCGACGCATCCGTCCGCTGCTGGTTGGCATCGTGGACCTTGTGACCGAAACAGCCAGTCGAGACCCGCGAGCACAGATCCGCGCCGTGGCGGCGGCGATCGAGGTGGTCGGGCTGTGCAAGCGCTACGGCGACGCGATGGCGGTCGAGGACCTGTCGTTCACCGCCGCGTATGGCCGCATCGTGGGCTTCCTCGGCCCGAACGGATCCGGCAAGACGACGACGCTTCGGACCCTGCTCGGCCTGATCAGGCCCAGCGCCGGCACTGCTTCGATCGACGGGCGCCCCTACGCGGACCTGCGCGATCCGGTGCGCACGGTCGGTGCACTGCTCGATGGCGGGGCGGCTCATCCGGGCCGCAGCGGAGGAGACCACCTCCGGGTACTCGCCCGCGCCGCCGACGTCCCGGACCGACGAGTCGAAGAGCTGCTGAGCCTGGTCGGCCTGGAGGCAGCGAGCGACCGGCGTGTGGGTGCCTACTCCCTCGGGATGCGCCAACGTCTCGGGGTCGCCGTGGCGCTCCTCGGCGACCCCCGGGTGCTCGTCCTCGATGAGCCGGCCAACGGCCTCGACCCGGAGGGCGTCCGCTGGCTGCGCGACCTTCTGCGCTCGCTCGCCACCGAAGGCCGTGCCGTTCTCGTGGCCAGCCACGCCCTCGCCGAGATCGCCCAGACCGTTGACGACATCGTCGTCATCCGAGACGGCCGCTCCGTCCTGCAAGCACCCCTCGACCGGCTCCTGGCTGAACACGCCGCCGGCATTCGCCTGATGGGACGTGACGCCGAAGGGCTCGGCGAGCTGTTGCGGGCCGAAGGGGCGCACCTCATGACCGCGGCACCGGGAACGATCGTGGTTCGAGACCGTAGTGAGGAGGAGCTCCTGAGCGTCGTCGCCAGGCACCAGTTGGTGATCAGCGAGGTCTCGTCTCTCGGCCCCACGCTCGAAGACATCTACCTCGAACTGACCGCCAAAACGAGAGCAGGCTCCCGATGAACGCCTTGATCCGAGCCGAGATTCTCAAGCTCCGCAGCACTCGCACGTCTTGGGCGCTTGCCCTCGGGGCCCTCGGGTTGGTTGTCGTGGCGGTAACGGCAATGTCCGTTGCGAGCCAGTTCACGCCCGGCGATCACCCGGCACGACAGGCGCTTGCACTGGCCGGGCCGGTGCAGACCTTCGCCCTTCTCGTCGGCGTGCTCGCCGTCACCAGCGAGTTCCGTTACGGGACCATCACCCCGGCGCTCCTCATCATCCCCCGACGCACCCCGCTGCTGGGCGCCAAGCTCATCACGCTCACCGCGGCCGGCGTGGTCCTCGGTCTCGTCGCGTTCGGTGGAGCTGCCGCCA
>JBOGGB010000001.1:0-2651 GCA_050743605.1 Acidimicrobiales bacterium | reverse complement strand
CCTTGCGGTTGGCGGCGGCCACCAACGGGCCGGCGTCCACCAGGATCATCGACCGTTGGGGAACTCCACCCTCAGAATGTCACTGGACCGCTCCGCCAGGTCAGCAGGTCCGTCGAAGCTACCGAAGAAGCTAGGGAACGCTTCGCCTGTTCCGTTGCCTTCGCTCCCGCCATTGGTGACGACCGCGACATGGACCCGCTGGCCCGGCTGGACGCCGTGGCGGCGGAACTCGCCCGCCAGCTCGGCGTCGTCGCCAGGAACGGTGAGGTCCCATTCGTAGGCGGCGTCAGACGTGTTCACAACTTCCATCGTAGGCCCTCCTGGTCCATCCGGGTCGGAGCCGTGTCCGGCACCGTGGTGGTAGTTGGACTGGTCGGTAACGTCACCTCGTCATCGGGCAGAGCAAACGGCCAACTCCCTCCAGCCAGGTACTCGTCAATGGCGATCACTGGACCGCTGCGGGCCAGTCAGTCGCTCGGATCGGCGTCGTCGGGGTCTGGACCACCGCCGAGCAGGGGGTCCGCTGCGCTCACCGCCTCGAGGGCGGCCTGGAACTCGCCCACCAGGTCGCCCGTGGTCAGCCGGCGGGCGTACTCCCGGTCGGCCTCGGTGAAGCGAGGATCACCGGCCCGCCGACGCTGGCGGCGTTCCTCCAACAGCTCCTCACCGATGCTCATGGTCACCAGCCTGCCACCGGAACTCATCGGACGGTGCGCCAACCAAGGCTGAGCTATCGGAGAGCCCGGCCAAGGAGACCTGCTCGGAGGTAATCAGGCGGCACGGCGAAGCTCCGACCAGGGACTTTCCGTCACGACGGGGCGTGGAGCAAAGTTGCAAGTCGGTCCTCCGACACCAGGTGTGACCTGCGGATATGCATCCACGGCCCCGAGATTCCTACAGGGTGGCTGGCGTCATTCCGCGGAAATCCGGCGAGCGATATCTGCCACGCGCTCCGGCTGCCTTCTCGTGGTTGAGACGTGAGCGTCCGCGTCCTTCCTGCGGGCGAACATCTTGGTGACCTTGCGGCCCTCGACGCGATACTCGACGTCATAGACGGTCCGCGCCTCACTGAGCGTGTCGGCGAAGGTGCGGGCCGCCGAGCTCGAAGCCGTGAGCTGATCATCGACGACATGGTTGGCGCGGTGGTCGTCTTACACCACGTTCGTGGACTTGACCTGCAGACGTTCCCGTTTCCGGGAGGTAGTGCGCAAGTGTGTCAGCCGCTACGGACCGCGAGTCCGTCACTGCGGGGATCCGCGCCGGCGTCGACCACCCCGGTGGCGCCGACTCGCAGCACCTGGCAGTGTCCCATCTCCTCGCTGCGTCTCCCGACGGTCCGGACGTCGAAACCACCCTCCAGAAGCGAGCTCGAGGCGTCCGTGGGAAGGTCCTCTTCGGCCGTCACGACCGAGGGCGACCGCGCCGTGTCGCTGTCACCAACGACGAAACGAGGCGCCGCCACCGCTTCGGTCGCGCTGGCCCCCGCGGCAAAATGCAAGAGAACCTGGGCCAAGATCTGCGGTTGCGAATACCCCCCCATGGTCGCAAGGACGAGCGCGGGGGCGTCGCCGGTGCCGTCGACCATGACGGGGCACAACGTGTGCGGCGGCATGCGCCCGGGTCCGAGCTCGCCCGGGGCGCCGGCGCGAAGCGTGAACATACTCTGTCGGTTGTGGTACAGCACACCGGTCGCGGGATCGAGGAACCGCGAGCCGAAGCTGTGGAACACGCTCTGTAGCATGCTCACCGAATTACCGCGCTCGTCGTGGACGACCACGGCGACCGTGTCGCCGCTCGGCGGGGCGGCCGCCTCGGCGACTCCCGCGGCTCCTTCAGCGACGAGCGATCCTGCACGTCCCACTGACCGCGCTTCACCGAAGAGGTCGATCTCCGCGAGACGTGCACGAAGGACGTCGGCTCCCGGCCCACGCGAGGGATCGCTCAGCAGTTCGTCCCGGAGGTTCGAAACCCCGTCGAAGGCACGGGCTAGCAGCGCGGCGTCGCGACCCCTCAGGTCGTAGCCCTCAGCCAGCATCTGGCTCACGGTCTCGACGAGCGCCGCGAAGAACGGCCCCTGGGAGGGCAGACCGGCCGTGAACAGCCGAGGTGCCAGCTCTCCCGCTCGGGTCATCGGCGCCTCGGTGACCACCACGCGGTGCCGGGCGAAGTCCTCCCGCGTGATCGGACTGCCCACCGCTTCGAGGCCCCGCGCCAGCCGATCGGCGAGCGCGCCGCGGTAGTAACTGGCTGGGTCCGCCGCGATCTGGGCGAGGGTCTCCGCCAGCTGCTGCTGGACGAAGACCTCACCGAGGCCGAGGCGGCTCCCCTGGGGTCCGAAGATCTGGGCCAGTCCGGGATCGGGACCGTCCAGCGCCTGTAGCGCCCGGCCGACGGAGACGCTGACCGCCACCCCGCCCGCCGCGAGCGCGATCGCCGGCTCGAGGAGCTGGCCGAACGGGATGCGGCCGCCCAGCTCGTGCATCGCCTGCCACCCTGACACCACGCCGGGCACGCTGATACTCAGGACGCCTGTAGTCGGGACACGCTCACCCCACTCGCGCCGCCATGAATTGGGGTCGATCGCTATCGCTGAGCGGCCGACACCGAAGACGGCGCGTGGGAGCTCCCCCGCGCGTCGCACGAGTCCAATC